>JAEDOK010000068.1 GCA_016302005.1 Oscillospiraceae bacterium
CGCGACGAAGGAGCGTTACGGATGCGGCGTGCCCCTTGCGGGTATTGCGGGTGCGCGCCCTACGGTACAGACGAACGGGTTTGTATAGAGCCGATAATTCCTGCATGAGATTGCCACGGCGCAAGCGCCTCGCAATGACACAAAAAGGCTACCCTATTTGTCATTGCGAGGAGCGCAGCGACGTGGCAATCTTCTGTACGCACTCGGCGATTCCTGCACGAGATTGCCACACCCACTGCGCTGCCGCTCGCGACGAAGGAGCGTTACGGATGCGGCGTGCCGACCTCGTAAACAGCAAACAGTAGGCATGAACAAGTTTGTTCGTACTTGGTAGTTCCTGCACGCGGCTTAGGACATGTCCCCGCCCTACAGGGGGTTATTGCAGGGCGATGGCGTTGTCGCGGAGGAGGACGGTCACTTCCTTTTTCGGTTGTTCGGAAAGGAGAATTTGGGCGAGCGGGGCTTCTAATTCCGATTGGAGCAATCTGCGCAGCTCGCGTGCGCCGCTGCGTTTGCCGAGGCAGCGTTTGGCAAGAAATGCAGGCAGCTCCGGTGCATAGGAGAGATGCAGCTTTCTTGCCTCGGCGCGCTGCCGCAGAGCGTCTAACTGCTTTGCCGCGATTTTCGTCAGCTCCGCTTCTCCGAGGGGACGGAAGGTGGCAACGCAGTCGATCCTGCCCAAAAATTCAGGCGGAAAATGCTCTTGCAGCGCCCGCAGGGTCATATCCTCCGCCTGCGCGCCGAAGCCCAATGCCGCACGACCGGCGTAGCAGCTTCCGAGATTGGAGGTCATGACCAGCAGGGTGTTCTTGAAATCCACGCAGCGTCCGTTGGAGTCCGTCAAAATGCCGTCCTCCATGATTTGCAGCAGCAGTCCGCACACATCGGGATGTGCCTTTTCCAGCTCGTCGAGCAGGACGAGAGAATAGGGGCGGCGGCGCACCCGCTCGGACAGTTCGCCGCCCTCGTCGTGCCCGACATAACCCGGCGGCGCACCGATGAGACGCGACACCGAGAATTTTTCCATATATTCCGACATATCCACGCGGATCATCGCGCTCTCGCTGCCGTAGACCGCCTCTGCCAGCGCCTTGCAAAGCTCCGTCTTGCCGACACCGGTGGAACCGGTAAAGAGCATGGCGGCGACGGGGCGCTTTTGCTCGGCAATACCGGAGCGTCCACGCCGCACCGCCTCCGCGACCGCGCGGACGGCTGCGTCCTGCCCGATCACGCGCTTTCCGAGGGTCGTCTCTAAGGTGCGCAGGCGCTGCTTCTCCGTCAGGGAGACTGTGCCGACGGGGATGCCCGTGCGGTTTGCAACGGCGGCGGCAATGTCCTGCGCCCGCACCATGCGGGGAACGGCAGGCGATTTGCGGAGCCTTTGCAGACGGTCACGCAGCTTTGCCGCCTCCTCATACTGCCCCGCGCGGACGGCGTCCCGGAGCATCTGCTCCATCTCCTGCGCGGTATCTGTGGAGCAGCCGAGGGTGCGTGCCATGCTCGCGCAGGCGGCGCCTTCATCGAGGAGATCCACCGCCTTATCGGGCAGAAACTTGTCCGTCAGATAGCGGCAGGACAGCTCCACCGCCGCATCCAGCGCTTCGGCGGTGATCGTGATACGGTGGTGTGCCTCCAACCCCTCGCGCAGTCCCTCCAAGATCTCCCGCGTCTCCTCGCGGCTGGGCTCGCGCACCTGCACGGGACGGAACCGACGCTCCAATGCCGCGTCCTTCTCGATGAATTTACGGTATTCCGAGAGGGTCGTCGCGCCGATGAGCTGCAGCTCCCCGCGCCCGAGAGCGGGTTTTAAGAGATTCGCCGCGTCGATCGCGCCCTCTGCCGCGCCCGCGCCGACCAAGGTGTGCATCTCGTCAATGAACAGAATGACATTCTGCACGCGCCGCACCTCCGCGACGATATCCCGCACCCGTTCTTCAAATTCACCCCGGTATTTCGTCCCCGCGATCACGCTTGCCATATCGAGGGCGAACAGCCGCTTGCCGCGCAGCTGCTCGGGAACGCGTCCGGCAGCGATATACTGCGCCACACCCTCGACAATGGCGGTCTTGCCGACGCCCGGCTCTCCGATGAGGGCGGGGTTATTTTTATGCTTGCGCGAGAGAATTTGCAGCACAGTCTCGATCTCGCGCTGTCGTCCGATGATGCGCTCGGACTTGTCTGCACGCTCTACCAGATCGACGCCGAACTGGTCGAGCAGACGAGTATTTGGCATGGCTTTCTCCTTTCGGGCGGTTTGCCCAAGATATAGATCGGTAAACAGCACATCTGCGCTGACGGCGCAGCGGGCGAGCAGACGGCTTGCGCCGCAGGTTTCGTCGCGCAGCATGGCGGTCAGAAGTGCTTCGGGGGTGGTGGGGCTTCCTTCCGCCGCAGCAACCGCGACGGCGCGCCTTGCATTCGGGGAAAGCCCCTGCACGAGACGCTCCATCGGCAGCCCGCGCCCCTCGGCTTGCAGAAGCTGCCCCAAAAGCTCCCACGCGGAGACGGTCTGCCACGAAAGCGCCCGATACGCTGCCGAGGTGGGCAGGAGCGCGATGGCGATCAGCAGATGCTCCGTACCGACGCAGCTATGCCCCAAAAAACACGCCAGACCCCACGCTTGACGCAGAATCTGCCGCGTTTGTTCGTTATCTCTACCCATGCGCCGCCTCCTTTTTGTCTCTCGGAAATCATTGACACGGAGGGAAAATTCTATACCCGAAAATAAATTTCAATTTTCTTCGTTTTACCATTTGCTTTTTTCAAAAAACATGATAGAATGATGTTGCATACCAATACATACAGGAGGCAAAATCATGGCTTATTTTATCACTGACGCTTGTGTAAAGTGCGGCGCTTGCGCCGACAACTGCCCGCTCGGCATCATCACCGAGGGCGACGAGAAGTACGTCATCGACGCTGACCAGTGCGTCGAGTGCGGTTCCTGCGCCGCCGGCTGCCCCGCTGAGGCAATCGAGCAGCAGTAATCTGCAAAAAGCGCGACCGGTCTGCACCTCGTTTCGAGTACAGACCGGTCGTGTTTTATGAAAAGACGATGACGGAATTACTTTGGAACGGCATCCGCATGACGGACGGCGGCTTCCGCCTCGGGACGGATTCGGTGCTTTTGGCACATTTTGCGCAGTTTCCGCCGTGCGCCAAAGTCGCCGACCTCGGCGCGGGCTGCGGGACGCTGGGGCTGCTGCTCTGCGCGAGTGACCCGCAGGTGCGCGTGGTCGGCGTGGAGCTGGACGAAACCGCCCATTGCGCAGCCTTGGAGAATATCCGTGAAAACGGCTTGGAGGCGCGCCTGTCCTCCGTTTTGGGGGATGTGCGTGAGATCAAGACGCTCCTGCCCGCGGGCAGCTTTGACGGCGTGATCGCGAACCCGCCCTATTTTCCCGCCGGAAGCGGCAGGAAAAGCAGCCGAAACGCGTTGGCGCGCTCGGAGGAGACGCTGCCGCTCGCATCGCTTTGTCATGCGGCTGCGTGGCTGCTGCCCTGCGGCGGCCGCTTTGCGCTTGTCCACCGTCCGGAGCGGCTGTGTGATATTTTCTGCGCCCTGCGGGGAAACGGCATCGAGCCGAAGCGCGTGCAATTTGTGCGGCATCGGGCAAATGCGCCGGTCTGCCTCGTTTTGGTCGAAGGAAGGCGCGGCGGTGCTGCCGGGTTGCGGTTCGAGGCGGATCTGATCGAATTTACGGACGACGGAGCGGAGACGGAAGCGTACCGCGCCGCCTACCACAGAGGGGAGAACGAATGAGCGGAACACTGACCCTTGTGCCGACGCCGATCGGCAATTTGTCCGACATTTCGCCGCGCTGCCGGCAGGCACTTGCCGAGGCGGATTTTATCGCGGCAGAGGACACCCGCGTAACCTTGAAGCTGCTGAATCATTTGGAGCTGAAAAAACCCCTGGTCAGCTACTATGAGCACAATAAGGAATTCAGCGGGAAGAAAATTTTGGAGCGCATTCTGGCAGGCGAGAACTGCGCGCAGGTCTCGGATGCCGGTTCGCCCGCGATCTCCGACCCCGGGGAGGACTTGGTGCGTCTCTGCGCGGAACACGGCGTGACAGTCACCGCCATTCCGGGTCCCTGCGCCGCAATTACGGCTTTGAGCATTTCGGGACTGCCGACGGGGCGCTTCACCTTCGAGGGCTTTTTGTCCACGACGAAGAAAAACCGCCTTGCGCATTTGCAGAGCTTAAAAAACGAGACGCGCACGATGATCTTTTATGAAGCGCCCCACAAGCTGACGGCGACGCTGCGCGACCTTACGGAGGCGTTTGGCGCGGAACGGCGCATCTCCCTCTGCCGCGAGTTGACCAAGCTGCACGAGGAGGTGCGGCGCACGACGCTGGGCGAAGCTGCGGCGTATTACAACGAGCAGCCGCCGCGCGGGGAATTCGTTCTGATCGTCGAGGGCGCGGCGGAGGCGCAGGAGGAAACACCTACGATAGAAACCGCCCTTGCCCGCGTGCAGGAGCTGCTCGGACAGGGCATGAGCAAGAAGGACGCGATCAAACAGGCATCGCAGGAGACGGGCTTCCCGAAAAATACCCTTTATGACGCGGCAATGAAATAAGAAACCGAACCCCTGCCTTGCGTTTTGGCAGAGGTTCGGTTTTTTTAGCTGCCTCTGTAGGGCGGGGACATGTCCTGTTGGATCAGCGGCTCTGTCTGCGTGGGCAAAGCCCACTTGTCAGTCGCCTTGATTCTGCCACTCCTTCTTGCTCGCTTTCTCCGCCACAGGCGGCGCTCGCAAGCGTCCCCCCCGCCGTCCGCGTAAGCGGCAGACGGTACAAATGCACAGGTCTGTACGCAGTTAGTAGTTCCTTCACGGGATTGCCGCGTCGCTCCGCTCCTCGCAATGACATGGAGGGGTGGCTTTTGTGTCATTGCGAGGGCGCTTGCGCCCGTGGCAATCTCCGGCTATAAGCTTGTACGCAGTCAGTGGTTCCTGCACGCGGCTTAGGACATGTCCCCGCCCTACAGGCGTTAAAGGACAGTGCCGTTACAGTTGTTGGTGAAGGCGCCGTGGAGGATGGCGGGCTTACCGGCGACGAGGACGGTGTCCATGCCGTCGCTCTCGCGGCAAGGGTTAAAATAGGTTGCGCGTTCCCGCAGGTCTTCGAAGCGGAAGATGTTGATATCCGCGTCCGCGCCGACTCGCAGGATGCCTTTGCCGGTCAGACGCATGGCTGCTGCGGGCAGCGCCGTGACCTTTCGCACCGCCTGCGGAAGCGTCAAAACCTGTTTTTCCCGGACAAACCGCTCAAAAAGCCTTGTGCAGTTGCCGTAGACCCGCGGGTGCGGCAAGCCGACGGTCGGATAGGTCGCGTCGGAGATCACGGAGGAGAACTCGTCTTGCAGAATGGTGCAGATATCCTCCTCACAGGTAATGCGGTCGATCATCGTCACGGCGCAATGCTCATCCGCGAGGATTTGGCAGAGGCAGTCCACGGGGTCCAGCCGCAGCAGCTCCGCAGCCTCCGCGAGGGTTTTACCGATCAGGTTTTGATACTGCGGCTGGCGAACGGTGGAGAGGATAATATTCTCCCAGCCGATCATCTGGGCGATGTTGTCAAAGTCCCGCCCGTTACGGATGCGTTCCCGCAGAAGCTCGCGCTGCTCCGGCTGGCGCAGACGCGCGGAGATCGCCTCCGTGCCGCCGACCAAGAAGTCGGGCGGGAGCAGATGCAGAAGCTGCGTGGAGCCTGCGTCATAGAGATAGACGTCGCAGGAGACGTCGATGCCCTCAGCGCGGGCATCCTGCATCAGCTTTAACGCCTGCGGGATCCGCTTATGCCAGTTGCGCATACCCATGGCTTTCAGATGACTGATATGCAGCGGACAGTGCAGCGCGCGTGCGACGGTCAGCATTTCCTCGATCGCCTCACAGACCTTGTCGCCCTCCTCGCGCATATGGACGGCGATGGGGATATCCCCGTTTTGCAGCGGGGTGAGGGCATCGATCAGCTCCTGCGTGGTATAAAAGCACTCCGGCGCGTAGCCAAGCCCGAGAGACACGGCGCGTGCGCCCTCGGAGAGTGCCTGCTCCAAGCGGCGGTGCAGAACGGAAAAATCCTCCGGCGGCGCCTCCCGATAGCCGCACAGATCGGCGCGGAGCGTGCCGCCGCCGACCATCATGCCGACGCACAGCGGGAGCTTTACCTGTCGAAGCGCCGCGAGGTACGATCCCATGGACACTGTGGGAATTTCCGGCGCGATGCCGTCCGTGATGGGGGTGAGGTAGTGGAGAATTTCCTCCCGATGCGCGTCTCCGAAGGGCGCGAGGGAGAGCCCGCACGCACCGTTTAAGACTGTCGTGATGCCCTGCTTCAGTTCCGCCTTTCCGTAGCCCTCCCGAAAAACCGCCGCGTCGCCGTGGCGGTGAATGTCCAAAAATCCGGGGGTGACGCAGAAGTCCGCAGCGTCAAGAATCAAGTCTGCCGGTGTCTCACGCAGCGCACCGATTGCGGCGATCTTTCCGTCCTTAACGGCAATATCTGCCTGATACGGCTTGCCGCCGCTTCCGTCGAAGAGTGTGCCGTTCAAAATCAAAGTATCTACCATGTGTGATCACTTCCTGTGACCATCTTAGCACCTTTTTTCACAAAATCAAGAGCGAGGTCGAAAAGCGGTTGATTTTTGTCGGGAGGTTGGATATAATAAAGGCAATTGGAACGCTTTTGCGCTCGAAAGAACTACAGGAGGTCTATCATGGCTGTTAAAATTGAAAAATCCACCATCATCGGAGATGTGCTCGACATCGCGCCGCAGACCGCGCCCCTCTTTATGGCGATTGGGATGCATTGCCTCGGCTGCCCGTCCTCCCGCGGCGAGACGGTCGAAGAAGCCTGCATGGTGCACGGCGTGGACGCGGACGCGTTCTTGGCACAGGTCAACCGCTTCATCGAAGCGAGTGAGGAAAATAAGTAAGGGAGGCGTATGCCTCCCTTTGCGCTATCAGCGGGAGGGAATATGACACAGAAAGACCGTATGCTTGCGGGAAAATTATATCGGGTGGACGAGGCGCTTGCCGCGCATATGCGCCGTACACGGGAGCTTTTGCAGCAATTGAATCAATCGCTCGACGCTGCGCAGCGGAACGAGCTTCTGCGGGAGCTGCTCGGCGGGATGGGGGAAAATGCCTATATTGAGCCGCCGTTTCGCTGCGATTACGGCGCGAATATCTATGTCGGAAAGAACTTCTATGCCAATTTTGAGTGCATCATCCTCGACCAATGTCCCATTCGCATCGGGGACAATGTGTTTTTCGGCCCGCGGGTGAGCCTGTATTCGGCGGGGCATCCGATCGACGCTGCGGTGCGTAACAGCTATTTGGAATTCGGCAAGCCGATCACGATCGGTTCGGATGTCTGGGTCGGCGGCGATACGGTGATCCTCGGCGGCGTGACGATCGGCAGCAATGTGGTGATCGGTGCGGGCTCGGTGGTGACAAAGGATATCCCTTCGGATTGCATTGCCGTGGGGAATCCCTGCCGCGTGCTGCGTAAAATCACGGAGGAGGATCGGGCGTATTGGAATGCGGCGGCAGAGGAGTGGACACCATGAAGCTGCCCATTTCCAAACGCCTGCTGTGCTGCGCGGCGCAGGTGCCGGAGGGGGCGCGTGTGGCGGACATCGGCGTGGATCACGGCTATCTCTCCATCGAGCTGCTCAAAAGCGGTCGGGCGGCGTTTGCACACGCGTGCGACCTGCGGGAAAAGCCGCTGCGCCGCGCAATGGAAAACGCCCTGCGCTATGGTGTGGCGGAGAAAATGCGTTTTTCCAAAGCCGACGGTCTGCGCGCCGTGGAGCCGGACGAGGTGGATACCATCGTCTGCGCGGGCATGGGGGGCGACCTGATCGCGCAGATCGTGGCGGACTGCCCGTGGCTGAAGGACGAAAGGTATCTGCTGATCCTACAGCCGCAGTCCTCGGGCAATGACCTCAGACGAAAGCTTGCGGAGCTGGGCTTCGGCATCGAGAAGGAGACGCTGGTCGAGGACGGCGGATTTATCTATTTCGTGATCTGCGCGCGCTTCGGCAACGCCGTGCCGCTGACGCCGGGGCAGCAGTATTTACCGGAGCAGCTTCTTTGCAGCGGCGATCCGCTTCTGCCGCGCTATCTCGAGCGCATTCTGCGCGCCCTGCGGCTCACCGTCGAGGGCATTCAAAAAGCAAACGACCCTGCCGCGCGGGAACGGCTGCGGTATTATGAGACTGCCTTGCACGAGGTGGAGGAAATGGAGAGACGGTTATGACGACGGTACAGAATATTTATGACTACATCCAAACGCTTGCGCCGGAATATATGGCAGAGAGCTGGGATCACGTCGGTCTGCTCTGCGGGCGCTCCGATCGGGAGGTCAAGCGCGTGCTGGTTGCGCTCGACCCGTTCCAAGCCGTCTGCGAGGAGGCAAAGGTGCGCGACTGCCAGCTTCTTCTGACGCATCATGCGAGTCTATGGGAGCTGAAGGAGATCAACGACCGGACGCAGCAGGGCAGAAACCTGCTTTTCCTGATCGAAAACGGGATCTCCGCGGTCAACGCCCACACAAATTTGGACTTTGCGCCGGGCGGCGTGAACGACTGCCTCGCAAGAAAGCTCGGTCTGACGGATGTTGAGGTTATTGACCCGGTTGGAACGGACGCGCAGGGCAGACCCTACGGACTTCTGCGCGGCGGCAATATTGCACGCTGTCAGCCAACGGCATTTGCGGCATTTGTCAAAAAAGCGCTCGGCTGTGAAGGCGTGCGGTTTGCGGACGGCGGAAAGCAGATCACCCGCGTTGCCGTCGGTGGAGGGAGCTGCGCAGGTCTGCTCTCCCGTGTGGCGGAGTTAGGCTATGACGCCTTTGTGACTGCCGATGTGAAATACAACGCCTTCAACGATGCACGCGATCTCGGCGTGACCCTTGTGGACGCGGGGCACTTTGAGACGGAGAACCCCGTTTGTGTATATTTGGCGGAAAAAGTGCGCGCCGCGTTCCCGGAAATCGAGGTTTTTCTTTCGAAAGCCCACAGGGATTGCATCAAATTCGAATAAAAACAGTTGTTTTTCGCCGCGCGGTGTGCTAAAATATAGGTCGGAATTTTACATTAGAAGGGAAGAACTACCATGT
>JAEDOK010000069.1 GCA_016302005.1 Oscillospiraceae bacterium
ATCCACACAGGATAAGCAAAATGGGTGCGCTGCGAAAGCAGCGCACCCTGTTTTTACGGACGCTCCGGCGCGGGTCGGTGGGTTCTGCGGATCGGAAACGACCCGGTGCCGTCGCCGACCATGTTGCGGTATTGGCCTGCCAGATGGCGCCATGTCTGCTTGTCGAGTGTGCCCGTCTGAGGAAGCTCGGCGGCACGCTGCAGCCAGATCAGCGCCTGCGCGGTCGGTTCATCGAGCGTCCCGGTCACGGCAAACACGGGCATATCGTAATAAAGCTGCGCCAGTGCCTTCAGCATTCCCTGCACGAGATATAGATGCAGATTCTTCGAGCCGCGTTCGAGGATCTGATGCGGCTGCAGTACGATCTGCAGCGGCGCTGCTTCACCTCGCAGCACCAGCTCGTGCTCGAATTCGCGCACAAGGGCGTCCCATGTTTTTTGGTCAGTGATGCCGTTTTGCGGAAGGGACTGCCGCTTTTGAAACTCCCTGACCGCCTCATGCGTCTCCTTGCCGTAAATGCCGTCCCTGCCGAGCCCCTGCTCCGGCAGAAGCGTGCGCAGCATGGTTTGCAGGTCATGGATGGGTGCGTATTCCGGTGGTTTTGCAAAGCTCATGGTCGTCCTCCTGTTACGAGAAATCCGTGTCGCCGAGACTGAGCACCTCGCCGGGGAACTGCGACAGCGGAAGCTCCGGCTCGCGGATGAGCGTGATGGCGCGGTTATACAGCGCGTTCCACGTCTGCGGTCCGACGATCCCGTCCTGCGGCAGTCCCTCAAAGCGCTGGAATGCGACAACGGCCTCCTGCGTCCGCGGGCCGAAAATTCCGTCGACCGTGACGGTGGGAATGGATGGGACGTATTCCGACATGACGCGCAGCATATATTGCAGTTGGCTGACCTTTTGTCCGCGGCTGCCCGATTGCAGATCGTTCGGCACCTGCCAGTTGATCGCGTAGAAGGTCTGACCTTGCGATTCCAGCTCCGCCAAATCTGTCACGCCGACATACAGCCGCACGAGCTGATACCACGTCGCCTGACCGATGATCCCGTCCGGCGTCAGGTTGAAGATCTCCTGGAAGCGCCGCACGGCGATCTCCGTCTGCTGGCCGAAGATGCCGTCGGTCGCAACGCGCGGGATCGCGGGATAGTTTTGCCCGATGCGGTTGAGCATGACCTGCGCCTGTACGACACTCGGCCCCTGTGAGCCGCGGCGCAGCGGTGTGCCCGGATAAGAGGGCGTGTACCCGCGCACCGGCGCATCGTTGACAAGCTCAATGTTGTTGCCGTAATAACGCCGGAGGATCTGCAGCGAATTCAGCCCCTGCTGGGCGAGGTTCTGCGAGCCCCACTGGCTCAGACCTTCGCAGGTGACCGTTGTGCCGTTGCAGAATTTTGCCGCAAGCGGCTCGACAAAGCCCATGCGGCGGATGTAATCATTGAACAGATTATCCGTGATCCGTGAAACGCTGTCAAAATAGTTTCTGCCGTTGATGAATTTCTGGTCGATCGCCGTCGACGAGGTGATGTCGAAATCATAGCCGCGGCTGCGGTAGAATTCCGTGTATACGCGGTTCAACGCGAACGAAATGATCGCCAAGATGTTCGCCGTCAGAGCGCTGTCGTCCCACGTCGGGTAGATCTCGCTGGAGGCGACGTTTTTCACATAGTCCACAAACGGCACGCGGACGTTTGCTGCGTCGGAATCCGGCGAGCCGAGATGCACGGTGATGTTTTCGGGAATGTACGGTAATACCTCCGGCATGGCTTACAACGCCTGCGGCGTAATGTCGATGACCTCGGTCATCGTAAACGTGTCCGGATGCTCACCCAGCGGCATCAATTCCACGTCCTGCTCACTGATGATGCCGGGGAAGATCTGCACCTTTTCGATCAGAACTCGGTCGAAACCGGAACGGTCGACCATGATATTTACGTCGGTAAACGGCGTCGGAAACCCCGGAGAAAGACTCTCGCTTTTGTTCGGCGCGCTGATCCGGATCGGCGTGGTTCTCCCGCTCCGGTCTGTGATCCGCGTTGCGATCAGACGTGCGCCGTTGTCGCCCTGCTCCGTGACGGAGACCGTCGCGCCGGATACGGGCAGCTCCGCCGCAGAAGTATAGGCCCGGACGACCAGAAAACCGTCTGCTGCCATAAAGCACCTCCTTACATTACACCGCGATCAAGCCGCACGGAGGCGGCCTTCATCGCGGTCACGGAATAGTCTATGCAAGGGTGCGCGCAATGGTGCGTCACAGAAACTGCTTCATCTGATTGCAGTTGGCCTGCTCGGTTTGCAGGAGACGTCTGGACAGCGTGGAGACCTTCGGGTCGAGCACGCCCATCGTGCGGATGTTCTGCATACTCTTAATCATGCCGCGGGTGTTGCCCTCAAGCATCATCTCGGCGATCTTTGCCGTCGGGTCCATACTGGTGCGCACGCGCATTTTCGCCGTGAGCATTGAGCCGTAGCGTGCGACCGGATGGATGTTGTGCGCCTTGCCGCCGCGCTCATGCAGCAGACGATCCGCCTCGGAGTAGATGCGCTCGTATTCGTTGAGCTGCGAGCGCAGCGCATTGCGGAAATCGCGGTTTACCGTCTCGTTCATCACGCTTTTGATCCCATAGCAGCCCATCTGCGTGCTGCGGCGAATGGAATTCAGCATCGAAATATCGTTTTCCAATCAAATCACCCCGCAATTAGCTTGGCGAAAGAACGTGAATTTATGCGGAATAAATCATCAAGAAGAATTGACAATTCATGAAAATAACGGTATAATACTTTAGTGTTCTTGTGAACGAAAAAGTAAAGGAGAATGGATTATGCATTATACAATGACGATTGCCGGCGTGCAGAGAGACCTGCCTATCTGCAAGGTTACGGATGACCTCTATATCGGTGCCTTCGTCATTTTCGGCGACGTGGAGCTGACGGTCGCAACGGCCGGCGCTCTGCTGAAAAAGGCTCCGGCGTATGACTACATGATTTCCGCAGAGGCCAAGGGCATTCCGCTCATTCACGAAATGGCGCGGCAGAGCGGCCAGAATAAATATTTCCTTGCGAGAAAGGCGCCCAAGCTCTATATGTCCGGCGTGTTCGACGTCACCGTGCATTCCATCACCACGGCAAAGGAGCAGCATCTCTTCCTTGACACTGCCGATGCCGATCTCATGCGCGGCAAGCGCATCCTGATCGTTGACGACGTGATCTCCACCGGCGAATCGCTCGCAGCCATCGAGAAGCTTGTTCTGGAGGCAGGCGGCATCGTTGCCGGTCGTATGGCGATCCTTGCCGAGGGCGAAGCGCAGGACCGCGACGACATCATCTATCTGGAGAAGCTGCCCGTATTCAACCCCGACGGAACGATCAAGGAATAATTTCATAAAATACGCAGTGCCGCGGATTGCCCGCGGCACTGCTTTTTGCGCTTACTTGCGGTTCTGGTTCTGCTGATTCTGCTGGTTCTGCTGCTGATTCTGCTGGTTCTGATTTCTGTTCTGCTGCTGGTTCTGATTACGATTTTCCATGATAGGATCCTCCATACGTCGATTTGCGGAAAAAACCGCAACGGTAGTATGCCCGTACCGGGACTATTTATCCTTCGGCTTGAAAATCAGACCCGCGAGCCAGCCGAACACAATGGCTGCGCCGATGCCGCCTGCCGCCGCGCTCAGACCGCCCGTAAAAATGCCGAGGAAGCCCTTCTCCTGCACGCCCTGCTTGACACCCTTGGCGAGCAGACTGCCGAAGCCGGTCAGGGGGACGGATGCGCCTGCGCCTGCAAAGTCGACGAGCTTCTGATATACGCCGACCGCGCCGAGCAGCACGCCGATGACGACATAGGAGACGAGAATACGTGCCGGCGTGAGCTTCGTTTTGTCGATGAGAAGCTGCCCGATGATGCACAGTGCGCCGCCGACCAGAAATGCTTTCAAATAGTCCATGCTTTCAGCTCCTTTCTGTCGTGATCGAGACCGCATGGCAGACCGCGGGGATGGATTCGCCCTGCTGCGTGGTCAGCGGGGACAAAAGTGCGCCCGTTCCGCAGAAAAGCAGCCGCTTCAGCTCCCGGCGGCGCATTTTGCTGAGCAAATGCCCGCACAGCACGCTGGCGCTGCAGCCGCAACCGCTGCCGCCGCAGTGTACATCCTGCCCTTCAAGATCAAAGATCATCATGCCGCAGTCGAGATAGCGCGAGCCGAGCTGCACGCCCTGCCGCGAGAAGAGGTCGATGACGATCTCGTGTCCCAGCTTGCCGAGGTCGCCCGTAACGATCAGGTCGTAATCCTCCGGTGCAAGGGAGAGATCGTCAAAATGCGCCCGGAGCGTTTCAAAGGCCGCGGGCGCCATCGCAGCGCCCATGTTGTTCGCGTCCTTGATGCCGCGGTCTACGATCGTGCCGATCGTGCCTGCGCGCAAAAACGGCCCTTCGCCGGATTGACCGAGGACGACCGCTCCGGCACCCGTGACCGTCCACTGCGCTGTCGGCGTACGCTGGCCGCCGTAGCCGAGAGGGAAGCGGTACTGCCGCTCAGAGGAGGCAAAGTGCGACGAGGTGAGCGCCAGCGCCCGGCGGCAGAAGCCGCCGCTGATGCTCATGCCCGCCAGAAGCAAGCTCTCGGCCATGGTCGAGCACGCACCGTACAGCCCGAAGGTCGGGACATCCGTTGCGCGCAGTGTGAAGCTCGAACCGACGCACTGGTTGAGCAGGTCGCCCACAAAGGCGGCGTCCAGATCCTTTTCGCTCAGCCCTGCCTTGCCAAGCGCGAGCTGCAAAGCGGTCTTTTGCATCTGTGTCTCGGCTTTTTCCCAGGTTTTTTCTCCGAAGGTCGTGTCCTCGGAGACGACGTCAAAAGTATTGGCGAGCGGGCCGTGTGCCTCTTTTTTTCCGGCGACCGAGGCAAACGAGATGATCGCAGGCCGCTCCGAAAACTCGATACTTCTTTTTCCGCGATGCGCTGATTCCATAGTCAAGCCTCCTAAAAGTCTTGCTGTTAGTATGCGCAGGGGAGGAAAAGCGATTCTTCCGGGGTAAATTCTTTTGATTTTTTTCTGCGGTCATGGTATAGTAAAGACGAAGGATTTTGCGGAAAAGGAGGCTGTGCGGTGATCTATTACATTGATCTGACGGGAGAATTTGATGATACGAAGCTTGCTGCCCTGCTTCCTTATGTGTCCGCGCTGCGGCGGGAACGCGCCGAAAAATACCTGCGCAGAAGCGACCGCGTACAGTCTGTTCTCGCGTTTTTGCTGCTGCGCATTGGCCTATACCGCGAATACGGCATGACCCAAATGCCGAAGATCGCCCTGCTGCCGAATGGAAAGCCGTATCTCGCTGAACGGCCGGACATCCATTTTAACCTGTCGCACTGCAAAACGGGCGTCGCCTGCGCCGTATCCGACGGCGAGGTCGGCGTCGATATTCAGCACTATGTGCCCTTCAAGCCGTCGGTCGCGGAGCGGATCATGGCTGCGGAGGAGCTGCTGGAAGCAGAAACGGGTGATGCAGACGCCGTTTTTACGCGTGTATGGAGCTTAACGGAGAGTGAGGGGAAATTCACCGGCGACGGTCTTTCTCTCGATCTGACGAAGCGCAGAACGCCGGAACGCTGCATCCGGCAGAGCCATATGCTGGAGCATTTCGTTATTGCGACCACGTCGGAAAAACCGCTTGCGCTCGTAAAGCTTTGCGTGGCGGAGCTGCCGGCCCTGTGCCGTCCGCTTCTTCCGGCCAACGCAAAAAAATCCTGAATCCAACAGATTTCACCTCTTGTGTTGTTCTGTTCTTCCGCCCCCCTCCTGTATGATAAAGCCATCAAAGGAAGGAGGCAATCCGCCATGAATACTGACAAAATCTATGCAGAACAACTCGCCAACGAATATGCTCCGAAGGACACCTCCAAGGTCGTTGCCCTGCGCAAGCTGGACGCAAAGGCCAAGCTCCCGGCCAACGTGTTCGCTTACACCTTCGGCATCCTCTCAACGCTGGTCGCGGGCACCGGAATGTGCCTTTGCATGAAGGTAATCGGCAGCGGCGCTGCGATGTTCGTCCTCGGCATCCTCATCGGAATCCTCGGCTTTTTGGGCGTGGCGATCAACTATCCCATCTATAAAAAGCTGCTGGCGAAGGGCAAACAGAAGTATGCATTTGAGATCATGCAGCTTGCCAAAGAGATCAGCGAGAGTTAAGCCATGCAAAAAGCGAAGATGATGCTGGTCCGGCTGCTGTATCCGCCGAGATGGGGCGTATGCCTTGTCCCGCCGGTCGTGTTTGCTGCGCTCATTTTCATCTTTGCTGCAAAACGAACAGAGAGTGCGCTGGCATACCCGGTATACTGTATGTCGGCGTACTCTCTTGTCTTTTGGGTCGCGCGGCTGGCACGGCTGATGAGCCGGGTCAGGCAGAGCAAGGCGGCGCTCCTGCGCCGAAGCAGGCTGCTGCAAAAGCTGTCAGGTTCTGCGTTCGGCAGCCGTTACTTAAACGATCTGGCGTTTCGCGGCAGCGTCAGTATTTATCAGGGCGTGGCCGTCAACTTCCTGTACATGGTGTTTCGCATTGTGGCGGGGATACGGTACGCGTCCGTTTGGTTCGTGTCCATATCGGTGTACTATCTGGTGCTGGGTGTCCTGCGGACGTTTCTTATCTACAGCTACCGGCGCAGAGAGGCAAACGGCTTGGATTTTGAATGCCGCTGCTATCGCCGGACGGCGTGGCTGCTGTTCCTGCTGAATATTCCGATGGGCGGCATGATCGTGCTGATGGTCAGAACCAACTCCGGCTTTTCATATCCGGGCTATGTGATCTATCTTTCGGCGCTCTACACGTTCTATAGCATGATCGTTTCCATCGTCAATCTCGTAAAGTTTCGGAAGATCGGCAGCCCGATCCTCTCCGCCGCAAAGGTTTTGAATCTCGTCTCGGCGCTGATGTCCGTCCTCGGCTTGCAAACTGCCATGATCTCCCGCTTTTCCTCCAACGGAGAAGGGTACCGGAAGATGATGAACGCCATCACCGGCGGTTGCGTCTATGCCGCTGTCGTGGTCATCGCCGTGTATATGCTGGCGCATGCCGCCGGAAACAGAAGGAAGGTGCAGCAAAATGAATAAATCGGAAAGCAAATACTTCAACACCGCAGCCCGAATGGACGAAGCGCTTCTCACGCTGCTGGAAAGGAAGGACTTTGCCTATATCACGGTGAAGGAGATCTGCGAAAAGGCCGGGGTCAACCGCTCAACTTTCTACCTGCACTATGAAACGATGGGCGACCTGCTGACGGAGAGCATTCAGTATTTTACCGCGCGGTTTTCGGAGCACATGAAGCCCGTGAACGACGGGATCGTCGCACGGCTGCACGATTGCCCTATGAACGAGCTGTATCTGGTGACGCCGGAGTACCTGCGGCCATACCTTGGTTATCTCAAGGAACACCAACGGCTGTTTTGCACGATGGTAAGGAATCCGGCAATTTTTCAGGCGGAGAAAGCCTATGACCGGCTGTTCCAACACATTTTTACGCCGATCCTTGCGCGGTTTCGCGTGCCGGAGCGCGACAGGGCGTATTTGATGGCGTTTTATATCCGCGGCCTAATCGCAATCATTACGCAGTGGATCGAAAGCGACTGCGCGGATTCCGTGGATTATGTGATCTCCGTCATTCAGCATTGCGTGATGCAGGGCAGGGAAGAGCAGGCATAAAAGCAAAAAAACGCTATGCAAGCGGAGACCGTTTGCATAGCGTTTTTGTTTCGGTTCATTAGCCAACAATGCGGTGGGCGCAGAGGTAGCGGTTGGCGTACCACGGTTCGGAGAGGCTGGTGATAACGACGCCGGTCGAGGAATTCTGCGCGTGGACGAACTGTCCGTTGCCGATGTACATACCGACGTGCGACGCCGTGCTGCCGAAGCCGAAATAGATGATGTCGCCGGGCTGCATATCGTCGTATTCGACGTAGTAGCCGTTTGCAAGCTGCGCCGTGGCGGTGCGGTTGATCTGATAACCGAACTGCGCAAAGACGAACTGCATAAAGCCGGAGCAGTCAAAGCCGGAAGGGGACTTGCCGCCGTAGACGTAAGGATAGCCGACGTACTGCTGCGCGTATGTAGCGATCTGCTTGCCGAGATCCGACGAGCTGACGGGGGTGCTTGGCGTGGAGACGGAGGAATCCGTGGCGATGGTGGCTGCACGGCCCTGGTTGCCCTCGGGCTTTTCCAGAAGCGTGAGCAGGTCGCTGCGGACATAGCCGACCTGGCCTTCATATCTGACCTTGTACCAGCCGCAGTTGAAGCCGAAGATCTCGACCTGCTCGCCGGCCTTGAGCTGCGTCAGCAGGGAAGAGCCGGTCGACGGGCCTTTGCGCAGATTGACGACGGCAGGCTCGACGGAGGCATTGCCGAGGTCGACATTCTCGCGCTCCTTGACGGTCAGATAATCCGCGTGCATATAGCCGATGTGCAGATTGTAGTTGACCAGATACCAGTCGTTCGTCTTGCGGATGACGACGACACAGTCGCCGTAATTCGCCGTAGTAATGATCTCGGCAGAGGTCGAGGGCTTAGCCCGCAGACGCAGGCCGCCCAGCGCCTCAACATAACCGATGCCTGTTTTCAGCTCCGTTGCAGCGGCGGACGCCGCCAGAGAAAAGAGCAGAGACAGGGTGAATACAAGAACAAATATGACTTTCAGATACCGTTTCATAGGAACCTCCCAAAGTTTGCGTTTACTTCGTGCTTAATGCACGCTCCAGCCACACACAGCCAACATCCAACGCCGTGTAGAAGCCGTCCTTTTCGCTTTTCTTGACAACGCGGTCACGCGCCTTGACGTCCGCAGCCGTGCGCTGCAACTGGACGGAAACCTTCGTTGCCAGGTCGAGATCCTCCAGCTTTTTGGTTTCGAGGATCTGCAGCATGACGATGTATTCGTCTGCCATTGAGCCGTAATAGACCAGATTGTCCTTCCGCATCAGGGGGCGGCCCTTGTACATCAGGACTTCATTTTTTTCGGACATAAATACCTCCAAAATAAAATGTAACCAAATTGTAACACAT
>JAEDOK010000070.1 GCA_016302005.1 Oscillospiraceae bacterium
TGAGGCAGTTGAGGATCTTGCCGCGCACGGGCATGATGCCCTGAAATTCCGCGTCCCGCGAGAGCTTGACCGAGCCCATTGCCGAGTCGCCCTCCACGATATACAATTCCCGCCTGCCCGCGTCGCGGCTGCGGCAATCGACAAACTTCTGCACGCGGTTGGCGATATCAACCTTGCCCGCCAGCTTTCCCTTCACGGCGGCGCGGGTCTTTTCGGCAGTCTCGCGGCTGCGCTTGTTGATGAGCACCTGATCGGCGATCTTGTCCGCCTCCGCCTTGTTTTCGATGAAATAGACCTGCAGGCTGCTGCGGAAGAACTCCGTCATTGCCTCCTGAACGAACTTATTGTTGATGGATTTTTTCGTCTGGTTCTCATAGGAGGTCTGGGTAGAGAAGCAGTTCGTCACCAGCACAAGGCAGTCCGCGACATCCTGATAGGAGATCTTCGTCTCGTTTTTCGTGTACTTTCCGCTCTGCTTCAGATAGGCATCAATGGCGTAGACGAACGCGTTGCGCGCAGCCCGTTCCGGGGAGCCGCCGTGCTCGAGCCACGAGGAGTTGTGGTAATACTCCTGCCGGCTCAGAGTGCGGGAGAAGCAGACGGTGGCAGAGATGCGCACCTTATAATCCGGCTTGTCCGCACGGTCGCGTCCCTTGCGCTCGCACTCCCAATACTGCGGCATCGTAAAGGCGTTGCCCTCGGTCAGCTCGTTGATATAATCAACAATGCCGTGCTCGTAGAAAAAATCCGTCGTCTCGAATTTGCCGCCGACCTGATTGCGGAAGCGGAAGGTCACGCCCGCGTTGACCACGGACTGCCGCTTGAGTACATCAAGGAAGTAATCCACAGGAATATCAATGTCCGTAAAGACCTCCAGATCCGGCTTCCAGCGGAAACGGGAACCCGTCTTCTTGCGGTCGGCAGGCTCCTTCTTCATTTTACCGACGATCTCCCCGTGTTCAAAATGCAGGGTGTATTTGAAGCCGTCGCGGTAGATGCAGGCATCAAAAAACTCCGAGGTATACTGCGTGGCGCAGGTGCCGAGACCGTTCAAGCCGAGGCTGTATTCATAGCTGTCGCCGCTGTTGTTGTTATACTTGCCGCCCGCGTACATCTCGCAGAAGACCAGCTCCCAGTTATAGCGCTGCTCCTTCTCGTTCCAGTCTACAGGACAGCCGCGTCCGAAGTCCTCGACCTCGATGCTGCGGTCGGCATAGCGCGTGACGATGATGAGATCGCCGTGCCCCTCGCGCGCCTCGTCAATGGCGTTCGAGAGGATCTCAAACACGGCGTGCTCGCAGCCGGTCAGGTCGTCCGAACCGAAGATGACGGCAGGGCGCTTGCGCACGCGGTCTGCGCCCACCAGCACGCTGATGCTTTCATTTCCGTAAGTCTGCTTTTTTGCCATAGTGTCCTCACAAATCCCGGGAATATTTCGCAAAATACTCCATTTTATTATTATATGTAGTATATCCGACCGCGGCAAAAAAGTCAAGAAAAAGCAATCCTGCATAATTTTTCCGAAGGGGCTTGTAATTTTTCCGCATATCCGTTAAAATGATAAAAACGAAAAGCGAGGAGGAACCATATGAGCGAAAAACCGGAGCGGGAAGGAAAAAGAAAGAGACATTCATCTGCGCGAAGGGCGAAGTATGCACTGATCGCCGGGATGGCCGTTCTCGTGCTTGCTGTTGTAGCGGTCATATTTTTTGCGCTGCGCAGAAATAACGGTGTGCCGGATGTCGCTTGGGGAAAGGTGCAGACGGCATCAAGCGAAAGTATGCCGGCGGAGTCCTCTACGGCTGCCCCGCCGACGGAGACCGTCGAGCCGACGGAGACTGCGGAGCCTTCAACGACTGAGGCACCGGAACCGACGATCTCCGCGGAGGAGGAGAAGGCGCAGGAGCTGCTTGACAGCATGACATTGGAGGAAAAAGTCTATCAGCTCTTTATTGTCACGCCGCGCGCGCTCACCGGTTTTTACGGTGTGGATATCGCCGGTCCCGCGACACAGGAGGCATTGCAAAACTATCCGGTCGGCGGGATCATCTATTTCAGCGAAAACATTTACAATGAGGGGCAGATCAGCGATATGATCCGCCTTTCACAGGAATACGCCCGTTATCCGCTGTTCATCGGCGTGGATGAGGAGGGCGGCAGAGTGTCGCGTCTGAGCAGCATCGGCGTGACGGACACCTTGGAGCCGATGGCGACCTACGGCGCGCAGGGAGACACCGCCCGCGTCCGCGAAATCGGGCAGACGCTCGGCACACAGCTCGGCAGCGTCGGCTTTAATATTGATTTTGCGCCCGTCGCGGATGTTGTGACGAACCCGAACAACACCGAGATCGGAGACCGCTCCTTCAGCAGCGATCCGCAGGTCGCCGCCGATATGGTCGCCGCGATGGTCGAGGGTCTGCAAAGCAGCGGGACGATCTCCTGCCTCAAGCACTTCCCCGGGCATGGCAGCACGGAGGCGGATTCCCACGAAGGGCTTTCCGTAACAAGCCGCACCTTGGAGGAGCTGTGGCAGACGGAGCTGATTCCCTTCCTCGCCGGAATCGATGCGGGTGCGGAGATGGTCATGATCTCGCATATGTCCGCGCCTGCCATTACGGGCGACAACACGCCGTGCGACCTCTCCCCTGTCATTGTGACCGATCTTCTGCGGGAGGAAATGGGCTTTACGGGCGTGGTCGTGACGGATTCACACGAAATGGGCGCAATCACTAATTACTACGGCTGCGGCGAGGCAGCGGTGAAGGCGATTGCCGCAGGCTGTGATATCGTGCTGATGCCCTATAATTTAGACGAAGCAGTCGGCGCTGTGCTTACGGCGATTGAAAACGGCGAGCTGACCGAGGCGCGCATCGACGAAAGCGTCCTGCGCATCCTGACGCTCAAATACCGCTACGGCATTGTCGAATAAGAAAACACAACATCCCATGAAAACCGACCTTTTTCGGTCTTCATGGGATGTTTTTTAGCTAATACAGAGCTGTTCACCCTTACAACGACCTCACACAAGCCCAAAGCAGAGATTGCCGCGTCACTGCGCTCCTCGCAATGACACGGAAGGTTACCCCCTTTGTCACTGCGAGGGCGCAAGCGCCTGTGGCAATCCCGTGCTGGCAGTATCAGCCCTACGGCTCACTTCTGAGCTTCGTCAAAGCCGTACCGTTCAGCCAGCAGAGCAGCTCCTTCGGCGTGGCTGGCAGGTCGGTGGTGAGAAACTGTGTTCTGCCGGGCACCATGCGCGTCGGATCGTCGCTCTCCGCCCATGTCACGCGCTGCAAAACCGGCGCGTTACACGCGCGCAGATCCCCTTCAGGAAGCTCCTCATGCTGTAATAATATCGTCGCGTTAAAATTATCCGAAGTCCAGCGTCCGAAATTCGTCGTCGGGCTCTTCCAGAGCCATTTGCGCCGATCCTTCCCGCGCGGCTTCAGATAGCCGTTGTGTATGTCCTGTGTGCAGCGCATCAGCCAAATGACATGATAGCCCGCGCGCTGGAAAAAGCTGCACACATCAAAAAAGGTTGCCTCCATCAGAAGTCCGTCCTGCAGCATCATTACAAATTGATTTCTCTGCACGAAGGCGATGACGGTCTCGTCGCCAACGGTAATCGGGACATCGCGGTTCTCCGGCGGTACGAGGCTCTGCCATCGGCGCTTCCAGCTCTCGGGATCCGTCTGTTGAAATTCTCTTCTCCTTCGCAGCAGCATGGGAATTTTCTCTCCTCTCGTTACTGTTTTTTTCTCGCCTCGATGCGGTAATCAATCATACCTGCCGTGCTGTCCTCAATGGAGATCGCGTAGGAAACCTCTAAATACCCGCCGTTTTCATCCATCCGGCAGTCGATGCGCTCGGTGCGGATGGTAATCATCAGTGCGCCGAAGCCGACATCGTATAAAGAACGATCCTCTCTCCCGACCGCAAAGGTCATAACGGATTCCACCGTGCCGGTGCGCGTGAGGGTGACGCAGTCCTTCTCAATGCGGAAGGTTGTCAGCGTTCCGCGCATTCCCGTCAGTTCGCTCTCGGCATAGGAGAGAAACAGCGCACCGTCCTCTGTGCGCAGCGTGCCGTCCGTGACGAGCTTTGTCGTCTCCGGCTCCTCGCCGTGGAAGCGCTGCGTTCCGTCAATGGTCAAAAGCATCTCCCGCTCCACGGCTTATACCTCCGTTGCAAGCTCGATCAAGCGGTCGAGCTGTTCACTGTAGGGGATGCCGCTGGCGGCAAAGAGCTTCGGATACATCGAAACGGAGGTAAAATCCGGAATCGTGTTGATCTCGTTAAAAACGATTTCGTTTTTGTCATAGGTCACGAAGAAATCAACGCGGGACAGCCCCTTGCAGCCCAGCGCCTGATACACGCGGATGGCAGTGTCGCGGACATTCTCAGCGGTCTGCTCGTCGATGCGGGCAGGGATATACAGGCGCGCGCAATCGGAGATATATTTCGCGTCATAGTCGTAGAACTCCGTGCCGGAGTCAATCTCGCCGCAAATTGAAGCGGCAGGCGCGTCATTGCCCAAAACCGCGACCTCGACCTCACGTCCGTTGATGAATTCCTCAATGAGGATCTTCCGGTCAAATTTTGCCGCGTTTTGCAGCGCGGTCAGCAGCGCCTCGCGGTTTTTCACTTTGGAAACACCGACGGACGAACCGGTTCCCGCAGGCTTGACGAACACGGGATAGGCAAATCGTGCCTCCGCCGCGTCTAAAACGCCCTCCGCATTGACCGCAAGCTCCTGCGCCGTGACGAGCTGCCACGCCGCCTGACGGATGCCCGCGCAATCCGCGACGAGCTTCATCAGCGTCTTGTCCATGCAGGTTGCGGAGGCGACAACATTCGAACCGACATAGGGAATGCCTGCTAACTGCAAAAGCCCCTGCATCGCGCCGTCCTCGCCGTTTTCACCGTGCAGGACGGGAAACGCGACATCAATGCGCTCCCGCACGACACAGTCTCCCTCAAAGCTCAAAAGTCCCTGTCCCCGCACGGGGGAGATGGCAGCGCGGCGGTTTGCCTCGCAATGCAGCCATTCGCCGCTGGGCAGCTTGCTGTAGTCCTTGCCGCCGTAAAGCACCCAATCGCCGTTTTTCGTAATGCCGACGGGGAATATATTATATTTCTCCTGATTCAAATGGTTCAGCACGGACTCCGCCGAGCGGAGCGACACCTCGTGCTCCGGCGACATACCGCCGAAAAGCACGCAAACGCTGAGTTTCCTCAAAACAAACTCCTCCGAAACGATGATAATTACAAGTCTCTATATCATATGTGATTCGCCCAATAAAAACAAGTCCTTTTTCCGATTTTTCGCAATTTGCGGTGGAAATCTCCGCGCAAAGCTTATATAATAGAGCGCGAAAGGACGGTGAGGCACGAATGACCATAGATCTGACAAACGGGGAATTTCGCAGCCTGCTGGATCTGGTCTATATCGGCAACTGGATCCTCAACGCCACGCGCGGCAACGACCGTATCGAGGAATATGACCGCGTGGAGAGCAAAATATTCGGACTGTGCAGCGGTACGCCCCTGTCTGCGCTGGTGGAGCATCGTCTCGGCGTGGCGTTCCCCTCCCGTGCGTTTCAGGAGGGCGGCATACAGGACGCGATCGCCTATTATGAAGACGGCGTATTTTTTGATATTCTCGCCGAGGAGCTGTCCAAACGCGACATGGGCTACCCCGAGATCACGGGGGAAAACTACGCCGAGCTGACCGAGCGAATGGACAAATATCTCGCCGAGTTCAACGATAACGGCGTAGAGAATGTCTCCGTCGAGGGTGTGGAACCGTAGGCATTATCGCAGTTCCCGCCGAACGCCCCACTCCGGCAGAGGCAGCCGCTGCATCGCGCCGAAGACGCGGTCCTTCAGGTCGGGATAAGTCTTCGAAAGGGTCGCGATCAGCTCCTTGATCTCCTGCCGCTTTGTATTTTTGTCTGCGGGGCAGCGGTTTTCGATCACGGGGAGCTGCTGTTCCTCCGCAAAGCGCCGCACCATGCCCTCGGTCAGATAGAGCATCGGGCGGATCTGGGTCACGCCGGTGCGGTCGAGGTAGGTCACCGGCTGGAAGCAGCTCAGACGCCCCTCAAACAATAAACTCATTAAAAAGGTCTCCACGGCATCGTCATAGTGATGTCCGAGGGCGACCTTGGTAAAGCCCTGCTCAAGCAGCGCGTTGTTCAGCGCCCCACGGCGCATCTTCGCGCACATGGAGCAGGGATTTTTCTCCTTGCGATAGTCGAAGATGATCGGGCCGATCTGCGTTTTGACCTGCGTAAAGGGCACCTCCAACCGCTCACACAGCGCGGCAATGGGCGAAAAATCCATTCCAAGTCCCATATCCACTGTGATCGCCGTCAGCGAATACGGCTGCGGGTAATAGGCGCGCATCGCGGAAAGCAGCACGAGCAGTGCCAACGAATCCTTGCCGCCGGATACGCCGACCGCTATTTTATCATTCGGCGCGATCATGCGGTAATCCTCCGCACACCGCCGCACCAAACCCATCATTCTTTGCATCAATCATCACTCCCATAAAACTCTGTAGACCGGGGACAGTTTGGACTAAGGACTAAGGGTGAATGGTGAATGACTATGGTGTGCTTCGCACGAATGAAAAATGCACCGACCGCCCCCTCACCGTAGGGGCGGCTATTAGCCGCCCGCATTTCAAATTCGCGCGGAGCGCTCCTCAGTCATTCACCCTTAGTCCTTAGCCCTCAGTCCAAACAGTCCTTTCCCGCAGCCGCTTCAATTATCCCCATGTGTTCGCAGCTTCCTTCAAACCAAGTGATTTGCCCTATGAGAATTTAAGAGAAAACGAGAGAAAAACGGAGTATTCAAGAGTTCTTCCGACGCAAAATGATTTTTTCAAAATTTAAGCTTGACATTCGATTTTCCCCGTGGTATAAAGAATAAGCTGTGCGTATATTGTACGCGCGAAATTGCAAAAAGTCAAAATATTTATTATCATATACGGAGGAAACATCATGTCCACTACCCTGGTCAGAAAAGAAGATGTGCAGCGCAAGTGGTATGTCCTCGATGCGGCAGGCAAGCCCCTCGGCAGAACCGCCGTCATCGCAGCCAACATCCTGCGCGGCAAGGTCAAGCCCGATTTCACCCCCAATGTTGACTGCGGCGACTATGTCATCGTCATCAACGCCGACAAGGCTGTCCTCACAGGCAGAAAGCTCGATCAGAAATACTATCGCCGTCACTCCGGTTGGATCGGCGGTCTGAAGGAAACCAAGTATAAGACCCTCATGGCAGAGCGCCCCGAGTTCGCCATGGAGCTGGCTGTCAAGGGCATGCTCCCGAAGAACACCCTCGGCAGAACCGCCATCACCCGTCTGAAGGTCTTTGCAGGCAGCGAGCATCCGCATGCCGCGCAGAAGCCCGAAGCTTGGACGCAGGACTAATCAGGAGGTAACAGACTATGTACGAGAGCAAAAGACAGTATCAGTACGGCACCGGCAGACGCAAGTCTTCCATCGCCCGCGTCCGCGTCTATGAGGGCGGCACCGGCTCCATCACCATCAACGGCCGTGACATCGACGACTACTTCGGTCTGGATACCCTGAAGCTGATCGTTCGTCAGCCGCTGGTCGCCACCGACATGGTCGGCAAGGTCGACATCGTCTGCACCGTCAAGGGCGGCGGCGTGACCGGTCAGGCAGGCGCCATCCGTCACGGCATCTCCCGTGCGCTGCTGGGCGTCAACGCCGAGTTCCGCGCAACCCTGAAGGCAGCAGGCTTCCTGACCCGTGACCCGAGAATGAAGGAAAGAAAGAAATACGGTCTCAAAGCCGCACGTCGCGCTCCGCAGTTCTCCAAGAGATAATTGGTCGCGTTTTTACAATCAAAAAGGCTCCAAAAACCCCGGAAAATCAAGGTTTTCCGGGGTTTTTCTGTATCTATGGCTTTGATTCTGTTTGACTGATTTTCTCCGGATTTCACCGAATCTGATATAGTTTACCGTTTTTACGCATCGGTAACTCCGGTGATGCTCCGGCATTGCAAAAAAGTAAGCGCACAATCATCACACAGGCATGGAAAAGCGGCAGCCGGATCGTGGTCCGGCTGCCGCATCATTCAAAGGAATATTCCGATTATTTTTCGGATTCCGCAAGCTCCTTCAAGGCGTCCTTGCGGCTGAAGTTGGCTCTGCCCTTTTCGTCGTAGCCCATGAACTTGACCCATGTCATATCGCCGACATTCAGGACATCCTCCACCTTTTCTACGCGGCGGTTTTCCAGCTTGGAGATATGCACCATGCCGTCATGACCCGGAGCGATCTCGACGAAGGCGCCGATGGGCAGGATGCGCACGACCTTGCCGTAGTACAGCGCGCCGACCTCGGGCACGAAGCAGATGTCGTCGATCATCTTCTTGGCGGCGTAGCCCGCAGCGGAATCGACCGCGGCGATGAAGACGTTGCCGTCGTCGTCGATGTCGACCTTGGCGCCGGTGTCGGCGCAGATCTTCTGGATGGTCTTGCCGCCGGAGCCGATGACCTCGCGGATCTTATCCACGGGGATCTGCATGGAGATCATCTTCGGGGCAAACTCTGACACCTCGGGACGCGGCGCTGAGATGCACGGCAGCATGACCTGCTCCAGGATCTCCAGACGCGCCTTGCGGCAGCGCTCCAAGGCGTCCGCGATGATTTCCATTGTCAGACCCTTGTTCTTGAGGTCCATCTGAATGGCGGTGACGCCTTCGGTCGTACCGGCGACCTTGAAGTCCATCTCGCCGTGGAAGTCCTCAACGCCCTGAATGTCGGTGAAGG
>JAEDOK010000071.1 GCA_016302005.1 Oscillospiraceae bacterium
GCCAGTATTTATACTGTCATACTTTGTCGTTTACACAGACTTTTCTGCGGTCTCACGGTTCAATCCCTTTTGCGAATTAGAAGGGATGTCGTATAGGAATATTTTCGCATCAAGCTTGGTTATTTGTTTTTTTGGTGGATCGTGGTGTACTTTTTGCGTTTCTTCCCTCCACCTGTACTCCGTTTGGTTACTCTTTGGCAGAAAAGAAACAACCTTTGTCTTGCAAGACAAAGGTTGTTTCTTTTCAACGAAATCAATCCCTTGCGGAATTTGTGAAATGCCCTTCGGGCGTGAAATATGGCTTCGCCATGAGAAATGCCTGCTTATCGTGAGGGGATTCATTTCATTTCACTTTCCGCGCAGGAGGAAAATTTCACAATGACCGAAGGTCATTATTTCACATCCGAAGGATATTCCACTTCACATTCTTCCTTGCCTGCTGCATAATTTGGATTAGAAAAGGCGGTGTATTTCTGTCCGAATCCAAACTTCGAGAAATTCCAACGGATTTCGCAGTCAGAGTGATTAGGCTAATATAATGTAAAACGAACGGCGTTTCAAGCGTTCTCGCACAGATGGTCGATTTGGGCGGATAAGTGGTTACGTCGGACGATGAAAAAGAAAAACCGACAATTTCCCGAAGAAAACTGTCAGATATCGGTGAAAGAACGATCAGTGTAGTTGTAACCCTTTTCAATGAAAAAAAGCACGCCGAAGCGTGCTTTTTTCGTGGAGCTACTGGCCGGACTCGAACCGGCGACCTGCTGATTACGAATCAGCTGCTCTACCAACTGAGCCACAGTAGCATAACCGCTTGCGCGATTAGCGGATATTATGATACCGTATTTTTTATGTTTTGTCAAGACAGAAAGTGAAAAAACTTCACATTTTCTAAAAACAGCGGCACATAGATACACTACATACCGCTGTTCGCTTTAAATATAGCTTTTCAGCGCAGCAAGCGCTTTTTTTTCGATGCGTGAGATCTGCACCTGTGAAACGCCGAGGATCTTTGAGGTCTTATCCTGCGTCAAGCCGTGGAAAAACCGCAGCTTGATGACCATTTGCTCCCGCTCCGACAGGCACGCGATCGCCTCCCGCAATGCGATCCGTTCCACGATCTGCTCCTCCATTTCTCCGTCCGTCAAAACATCCTCCAGCGAGAAGCCGTCCTCCCCGCACTGCCGCTGGATGGATTCCGTCGCGCCCGTCGCGGTCTCCGCCGAGGCGATCTCCTCCGCCTGTAAGCCGGTCTCTGCGCTCAGCTCCTTTAGAGTCGGTTCGCGCCCCAGCTCACCCGTCAGTCTCGCCCGCGCAGCTCGAATCTGCCCCGCGCGTTCTTTGAGACTGCGGCTGACCTTGACCGTGCCGTCGTCCCGCAGGAAGCGGCGAATTTCTCCCGCAATTTTGGGGACGGCATAGGTTGAAAACTGGGTGCCGTACTGCGGGTCAAAGCCCTCGACCGCTTTGAGAAAGCCGAGACAGCCGAGCTGATAAAGATCGTCCGGATCGACGCCGCGCCCGAAATAGCGCCGCGCGATCGACCAGATCAGCCCCGTGTTGCCGACGACAAGCGCCTCACTTGCCTCGCGGTCCCCCTGCTTTGCCCGTTCTAGCAGCGTGCTTTGTTCCGCGATCACTTTTTTCCTCCGCGGCGGATGATCTTTCGCTTCATATGTACGGTGGTGCCCTTGCCCTTCGCGGAGCTCAGGCGGAACTCCGTCATAAAGCTCTCCATGATGGTAATGCCCATGCCCGAGCGATCCTCACCGCCTGTGGTGAACATCGGCTTGCGTGCCTGTTCGATGTCCTCGATGCCGCAGCCCTTATCCTTCACGACGATGTCCAGCACATTGTCACCGAGAATGCGTGCCTTTAAAATGATCGGCCCGATGGTGTCGGGATAGGCGTGGACGATGCAATTCGTGACTGCCTCGGAGACGGCGGTCTTGATATCCCCCAGCTCGTCCAGCGTCGGGTCAAGCTGGGCGGCAAAGCAGGCAACTGCCGCGCGCGCAAAGGCTTCGTTGGATGATTTGCTCGGAAATTCCAAGCTCATGTAGTTTTCTCCCCTCATCTGGTGCACTCCTCCTTGATCTCCGTGATTTTTTCAATTCCCGCCGCCCGCAGCACCTTATACGGCTGCGCCGGAATATTCTGCAAAAGCAGCTTGCCCTGCAGGGTGTTCATCCGCCGCAGCGTATGCAGCACGACGGCGATACCGCTGGAATCCATAAACCGTACCTCCTGAAAATCGAGGATACAGCGCAGCGGCATATACAGGTCGATCTTCTCCGAGATCGTCTGCATGATCTCTTTCGCGCAGTGATGGTCGATCTCACCCGTCAGCGCGACGGTGAGCTGCCGATCCTGCACATAGCTTGTCAGATTCATTGTATGCTCCTCCCATTTGTACAAAAAAACGAACCCACGCGGGTCTTTCCCGTGTGGGTTCAGTATAAGCGATAAAGCTTGCGCCGTTTGTCGAAAGCGCTTCGCAGGTTGGACTTTTTCGCGTCAATCCGCAAACCAACGCTCGGCAGGGCGGTGAATTGTGCGCAGCGCCTCGTCGCGGAAGGTCGGCTCGATGCCCTCCACCAGTATTTCGACGGTATTGATCTCCGAAAGACCGCACATCGTCGCGACGATGGAGCGGACGGCAAGCGTCTCCTCCTCGGCATTGACACAGCCGTCTAAGAATTCGCGGGTCAGATCGACCACACAGTTGCCGTTCTCAATGCGCAGAGACAGCAGCTTCGTACCGGCGGGAATACAGCTTTGCAGACCGTTTGTGCCTTCAAAGGCAAACAGTGCGTTGAGCAGCAGCTCGGCGGTTGTATGCTCTTCGTCCAGCGGAAGAAGCAGCGGTACAGAGACTAAAAGGCTGTCGCCTCCGCAGGTGGGGTAAAGGGTGACATCCAGCAGATCCTTGCTCGCGGGGACGGAGATCAGGCTTTCGTCGCGGGAAATGCCGCTTAGCAATTCCATGCGGTACAGCTTCTCGACCGGTGCGCCTGCGACCCAAAGGTCTACGGTGGTGATCTCAGGCAGCTCCGTCAGGGAATTGACAATCGAATAAACCGCCATGCGTTCCGCAGCATAGCTTTGCTCCAAGTCATTCAGAAATTCCGACGAGAGATCGACGGTGCATATGCCGTTTTCCACGCTGATCCCCAGCAGCTCCGTCCCCTCGGGAATACAGGAGGTGAGCTGTCCGCGTTCTCTGCCTGCAAGAAGCTGCGAGATGATATAGGCGGGTTTATCCGCGCTGTTCATCGCCTCAACGCTCAGCGTCTCGCGCACAAGATAGCGCCGCTGCGCGTCGGGATAATAGAGCGTGAGCATTTCCTCCTGCGGGAGCATGCCCGTGTCATGCAGGAAGATATCGTTTTCCGAAAGAACCAGCGGCGCATCTACGCCCGGCATGGTGATGCTGACACGCTGTACGGTATCAAGCTGTAAGAGCGTCATGGCAATACAGGTTGCGCAGAGGGAACGCTCGAGTGCATCAACCTGCTTCCCATGCAGGACGATCTCCGCAGTCGCGTCCTGAAGGACGACAGAGCTTAGCGTCCATGAGGTAGGGAGAGGCGCCGCTCCGTTTTCCGGCGGGAGGGAGGCAAAATATCGCGTCAGCAGCTCCTCGGTCTCGACTGCGGTGACATCAAAGCCTGCGCTTTGCGAGCAGAAGGCGCCTTCCCCTCCGTAGGAGACCGTTTGCGCGGGATAATAGAAGAGAAACGCGGCATCAGCTTCCTGCAGATCAGCCTCCCCGCAGGCGCACAACAGCAGCATAACGGCAAGAAGAAGGCAAAACAGGCGATTTTTCATAGGTTTTCCTCCTCTGTTTCAAACAGCGGAAAGCCTACGGTGAATACCGTGCCGCCGCCCTCTCTCGCTGCAACGCTGATTGTACCGTAGTTCCGTTTGACCATGTCATGTACGATGGACAGGCCCAAGCCCGCGCCGCCGGCGGCGCGGGAGCGCGCCTTATCCACGCGGTAGAAGCGCTCAAAGATGTGCGCCATCGACTCTTCCGGGATGCCGACACCGTTGTCCGCCACACACAGTACGACTTCCTCCTCCTTGCGCGATAGGGAGACCTTGACCCATCCGCCCTCGCGGTTATACTTTATGGCGTTTTCCGCCAGATTAAAGACGATCTGATAGAGGTCGTCCTCCACCGTCATAACGGTGCAGCCGTCAGAGAGCGTGCAGCCCAATCGGATCTTACGCAGCGTAGCAAGCGGCTGCAGCATTCGCGTCACCTTCTGCACCGTCGCGGCAGCATCAAGAATCTCCCGTTCCTCTAAAACGGCGCTGTCCAGCTTGGTCAGTGTCAGCAGCTTCTGCGACAGTCTGCCCAAACGATCCGCCTCCCTGCCGATGTCGCTGATGAACTCGCGCTGTGTGGCAAGGTCCATATCGTTTTGTAAAATAGAATCCGACAGCAGCTTGATTGACGCGAGCGGCGTTTTCAGCTCGTGGGAGGCGTCCGAGACAAACTGACGGCGGCGCTGCTCGGAGGCCTCCAAGCGCTCCGCGAGATCATTAAACTCCCTGCCGAGCTGATCCAACTCGTCATGCCCGCGCAGCGTGAGCTTGTGGCTGTAGTCGCCGTCGCGCATCATGCGGACGGAATGCAGAATGCGGCGCATACGGCGGGAAAAGGCAGTCGAAAAGAGCATGGAAAAGAGAATCATGCCGACCGCTAACGCCACGGAAAGCCGCAGGACATTGGTCTGCAAGGCGTCGATCAGCGCGCCCTGATCGGTGTCGTAGAGCATCAGATAGACCGTGCCGAGCATCTGCCCGTTCTTGACCAGCGGGACTGCTGCGCGGCTTTCAATCGCGCCGTCGGCGTAGCTGCTGTAAAACACGTCCTTGCCGGAAAGCGCCGTGACGATTTCGGGGAAGAGCAGCAGCTTCCCTTCGGCATTGCCTGCAACGAGCGAGTCATATACCGCCATGCCGCTTGCGTCCGTCACGACGGTGCGTGTGGTGGAAAGATCCTCCAACGCATTAATCGCGGCTTCGACCTTCGTTGAGGTCAGCTCATCCAGCTGCAAAAGAGCAGTCGTCATGAGCTGCGTTCTGTCCTCCATGGTCTGCCGCTGTGCGCTGAAAATCATATTGCGCAGGGTCGTGGAGGTGTAAATATTCAAAAAGAACAAAACAACTGCAGTGATCAAAATGTACGCCATTGCAAAGCGAAGCTGCGAGCTGCTCGGCAACAGGGACAATCTTCGTTTACGCTTTGAAATAGTACCCAACTCCCCACTTTGTCATCACATATTCCGGCTCCGCCGGAACGGTTTCCAGCTTTTCTCGAATGCGTCGGATATGCACATCTACGGTGCGGATGTCGCTGCGGTATTCATAGCCCCAGATCATATCCAACAGGTTTTCGCGGGAATAGACGCGGTTCGGATTGCGGATCAGAAGCTCCAGAAGGTCGAATTCACGGGCGGTCAGCTCCACGGGCACGCCGTTTTTATACACATTGCGCTCCTGCGTGTCCACCGTCAGTGCGCCGATGGTGATGCGGCTGCGCTGATGGTCATAACCGCCGCTGCGGCGCAGAAGCGCGCGGATACGGGCTTTTAACTCTAAAATGTTAAAAGGCTTTGTCAGATAATCGTCCGCGCCGTGCTCAAAGCCGAGCAGCTTGTCCATATCCTCCGTACGGGCGGTGAGCATAATGATCGGCACATCGGAGAACTCGCGGATGCGCCTGCATGCCTCCAAGCCGTCGATCTCCGGCATCATGACATCCAGCACGATCAGCCGCACCTCCGGATCATGCGCCAGCTCGATCGCCTCACGCCCGTTGGAGCCGCTGACGACCTGATAGCCGTCGTTTTGCAGATTGAAGCGAATACCCTTGACAAGCAGCTCCTCGTCATCTACTACCAGTATTTTCATTCCGTTCCTCCCAAAGTCACATAGTCTCGGATATCATCAATGCGCTTTTCGCCGATCCCTTCCACCTGCGCAAGCTCGTCAATGGAGGAAAAGCTGCCGTGCGCCGCGCGATACGCCACAATGCGTCCGGCAAGAACCTCCCCGATGCCGGGCAGGGTCATCAGCTCCTCGGCGGTTGCCGTATTCAAATCGAGTTTCGCGCCTTGCTGCATCGCTGCGGTCTCCTCGGTGCTGCTCATCGCCCGGGTAGCGCTCTCAGACACGGCTGCGGGCTGCCGCATGGTGATCACCCTTGTGTTCCCGTCCGTTTGCAGCCTCCCTACGCAGAAACCGGCGGCAAAGAGTAAAAACGCCGCAGCCAACGCAATCAAAATCAGGTTTGTGTTCCTCAATTTCATCGTGTATTTCCTCTGTAATTCCGTTGACATAATCATGTTTTTTGCTATAATAAAAATGACCACGGCAAGCTGTGCCGAATCAGCCGCGATGCAAGAACTCGGTTGATATCTTTTATTATAACACAAAACTGTGCGCTGCGGCAATCCTTATCCGTGCGCTTTTGGGGGTACATATGAAAAATCGTTGGTTTTTGTCCGTTTTTTTACTGCTGATTCTATTGACGCAGATGATTTTGCCCTGCGCGGCAACAGAGAACGGCGCGTCCGCTTCCGAATCCGTGCAGGAAGCGGAGGACGGGAGCGACGAGACCGTCCCCGAATCTGTTCCGGAAGCACCGAACGCGGCAGCAAAAGAGGGCTTTGCGCCGCCGGCGCCGCTGATTGAGTATAACTTTCCTTCGGATTATCAGGTGCGGGCAAAGGCGGCGGTACTGCTCGAGGTGACTACCGGTACGGTCATCTACGGTTATCAGCTCGACGAACGGTTGTACCCTGCCAGCCTGACGAAGATCATGACCTGTATGCTGGCGCTTGAATACGGGAGCCTTGATGATACTCTGACGGTCTCCGCGACCGCGTTGGAAAACCTCAGTGAATTCGGCAGCACCGCCAATTTGCAGGAGGGCGAAGAGATCAGCCTGCGGGAGCTGCTCTACTGCATTATGGTTTCCTCCGCGAACGAGGGCTGTAATGTGGTTGCGGAATATGTTTCCGGCAGCATCGAAGCCTTTGTTGCGCTGATGAATCAAAAAGCCCGGGAGCTTGGTATGACCGGTACGCATTTTGCCAATACCCACGGCTTGCATGATGACAACCATTATACCACAGTGCGTGACCTTGCGATTTTGAGCTATTGGGCGTGGAATAATCGCGATTTCCGCGAGTACGCGACCACGACGGCGCACACTGTTCCCGCGACGAATCTCTCCGAATCCCGCACGCTGCATACGACAAACTACCTGACCAGCGCCCAGATTACCGCGAAATATTATTACTCCAAGGCAAGCGGTATTAAGACCGGCTTCACCACGCCCGCAGGCGGCTGCCTTGCCTCCACGGCGACGGACGGCTATCTGACCTATCTGAGCGTGGTCTGCGGCTGCGAGACCCTGATCGACGAGAACGGCGATGATCTGGATATGCGTTTCGTTGAAACAAAGCGGCTGATGGAATACGGCTTTGAAAACTACGACTATGTCCAGGTGCTCTCCGATACGCAGATGCTCGGGCAGCCTGCCGTTACCAACGCGAAGGGACGCGCTAATGTCGTTGTCCACGCCAACGCGAACGCGACGGTCCTGCTGCCGAAGGACTGCACGGCGGAGGACATCACGATGAGCCTCAACTATGACAGCACGCAGACCCTTGACGCGCCCTTAGAAGCAGGGCAGCGCGTCGGCACGGTGACGGCGATGTATCAGGGCATCCCGCTGGCAGCGGCGGAGCTGGTCACGCTGACCGCCGTCGAACGGGAAGGCGCTGTTCCTACCACGGCGAATGAGACGGAAGCGGCAGTGCAGGAGGCGGGAGCTACGGAATCGGCGTGGAAAAAATACCGCGTCCTGATCATCGTACTTGTGATCCTGTTTACGCTGATCTGCACGCTTTTGATCCTGCGCGCGATCAATGTGCATCAGGCGAAAAAGCGCGCCGCGCAGCGCAGACGGAGAGCGGAGCAAAGGAGAAACGGCAATGGATAATATGGACATTCTGCGGCAGCGATGCCTGCAATGTAAGAATTGCCGCCTCGGCGCGACGCGGACGAATATCGTCTTCGGCGTAGGACCCGTGCCGTCTCCGATCGTCTTCGTGGGCGAGGGACCCGGGCAGCAGGAGGACTTGCAGGGGGAGCCGTTCGTCGGCGCAGCAGGCAAGCTCCTCGACGAAATGCTCTCCATCATTGACCTCGGGCGGCATAACTGCTATATCGCCAATATCGTCAAATGCCGTCCGCCGCAGAACCGCGACCCCATGCAGGACGAGCAGGATGCCTGCATCGGCTATTTAAACGAGCAGCTTGCCCTGCTGCAGCCGAAAATCATCGTCTGCCTCGGCAGGATCGCCGCCATGCGGCTGATCAAAGAGGATTTCCGCATCACGAGAGAACATGGGCATTGGTTCTCTAAGGACGGTGTGGAGTATACCGCCCTCTACCACCCCTCTGCCCTCCTGCGCGACATCTCCAAACGACCGGACACCTTTGCCGACCTTCTCTCCCTCCGCCAAAAAGCGCAAAGCTTAGGCCTGACGATTGGATAAAGGATGGAAAACAAAATAAAACGAACGGTGCGCTTGAATGAACCGCTCCCTGTCAAGTAGACAGGTGAAAAAACAAAAATCTTTTTACCAGGA
>JAEDOK010000072.1 GCA_016302005.1 Oscillospiraceae bacterium
GTTCCTCGCGAACGGCTGCGCTACCACGTCGCTTTGCTCCTCGCAATGACACGTCGGGGGCTTTTTCGACACGCTGGGCCGGGGACATGTTCTGTTGAATCAGCGGCTCTGTCTGCGCAGGCAAAGCCCGCTTGCCAATCGCCTTGATTCTGCCACTCCTTTTTGCTCGCTTCTCCCGCCGCAGGCGGCGCTCGCAAACGTCCCCCCGCCGGTGCAGAAACTACCGATCAAGTACAAATTCGTTCATACCTGTTCTCTGCCGCTTACATGCTCCACGCGGCTCACCCGCGCAGCTCTTCCAGACGGTCTTCCACCTCGTCGATCAGATCCTCCAAATCTTCATGCCGATCCGCCCAGTCGTCGTATTCGTCGCTTTCGTCATCCTCCGGTTCGCAGGCATCCAGCTCGTCCTTTTGCGCCTCCAGCTCCGTCAAATACGCCTCCAACTGTTTTACGCTCATCTCGTCAATCTCCGGGGCATCCTCCGCGTCAAGCTCGATCGTGATTTTGATCTCTTCGCCTTTGCACTGAACCTCAATTTTCTTTTTCTCGCTCATACCAAAACTCCCTTTCGATTGTTGTCCGTACTTTTCGCTACTGCCCGCATAGGGAACAACGCACACAAATACGCTTCCCCGCTCAGGATCCCCGTCCTCAGCAGCACTTACGGCACGGTAATGGCATAGAAGCGTTTTATTCGCCTTTGATTCGCAGCAAAACCAAAAGTATTATGGCACAATATTCCGTAAATTTCAATATATGCCTGCCATTTTCGTCAAAAGAATACTGATTCTTGCCTCCCCTGCCGAAACAAGAATCATACCAATCACCAATTAAAATGTGCAACGCACATTTTAATTGGTGATTGGTATGAGGTGCGACAGAGCCGGTAATTCCTCCCGCGTCGCGGAAGGGCGGCCGGTGCAAACAATGCACCTCCCTCTCAAACGCAGGGCTTGAGAGGGAGGTGCTTCAGCGCTTATATTATTTCGGTGCGGGACATGGGATGCTTATGCTCCCTTCACCATCTCCACGAAGCGCATCAGGACGGTGGCGACCTCGGCGCGGGTGGCGCTGTCTGCGGGGAGGATGTAGTTCTTGCCGCTTTCAACGGAACCCTGTATGATCTTTTCGGCAACCGCCCACTGCATCGCTTCCTCGGCATACTTGGAAACAGCCTTTGCGTCTGCAAAATCGGTCAGCGCGGCGCGTTCCTTGCTTGCCGATTCCTGATAGGAGGCATAGCGGAACAGGATCGTAACCAGTTGCTCACGGGTGACCTTGTCATTCGGAGAGAATTTGTCCGCATCGGTACCCTTGACGATCCCCTTGTCCGCAGCCCAGCAGATGGCGTCGGTATACCAGCTGTTGTCCACATCCTTGAACGGATTCTTGAATTCGGAAGCCTCCGGCTCACCCTCGACGCGGTAGAGGACGGTCACCAGCATCGCGCGGGTCATCTCCGTCTCCGGCTCGAACTTGTCCTTGTCCGTGCCGTTCATCAGACCGTTCTGATAGGTGTACTTCACCGCGTCATAATACCACGCGGTTTCCGCCACATCGGTGTAAGGGTTGACGAAGGGAAACTCCGGCTCCTCGGTCAGGAGGGTGATTCTGCCCTGCGGCTTAGCATAAGCGCTGCCTATGGTACCCTTCAGGACTTCCTTAATATACATCGCCACAATGTCTCGTGTCTTGACGCCGTTGCCGTTATTGAGGTATTTCGCCCCCTCAGCCTCCTTGGCATTCTTAAAGACATAATAGGTGTCGTTTCCGTTCATAAGGAAGTTGTCGGCAATGACGGCGTAGGTCGCGTCCTTGCTGAAGTCCTTCCCGCCGACGGAGGTGATCGTCACGCGGTTGACGGTTTCGGCCTCGAAGAAGTCGCCGTATTCCGCGCCTGCCTTAAATTCCTTGTAGACTGCGACGGTATACTCCATGCCGGACACCTGCGCCCACCCGGGGCAGTCCTCACACTGTGCGGAAGCCTCAACCGCCTTCAAAAGCTGCTCACCCGTCAGATACAGGATGCCGACGCCCATCGGGGAGAAGGGTAGGGCGCGGAGCAGATCAATGTCTGTAATGTTGCCGTCATAGAGGTAGTTGTCGCAGTTGCCGCCATTCTGAATGGCAACAACGGGAACATCCTTCGCAAAGCCTTCAAATTTGTTTTCCGCGTACCACTTAAGGGCATCAGCGGTCAGGTCGCCGAGGTTCGTCTCGCCGTTCCAATTCGCGCGGTCGGAGCCGTCCAGCGTGACCTCGCTCTTGCCAATGACCGTAACGCTCTCCGCCTTCACGGCTGCGACGGCTTCGGCGACGGTGGGATCCACCGGATCCAGCTTGATCTCTTCCTCGGTGATCGCCTTGGTTGCGTTGTCGATGACATAGGCGCCGACAATGGGCGTGCCTGCCGTGGTGTCAATGACGATGTCCGCCTCGCACGCCGTGCCGCCGTTGACCAAAGCAACAACGATGTCACTGCCTGCGGGCTTTTCGGGCGCTTTGTCCGTGAAGGTGTAGCCCTCCAGGAAGCCGTCCTGCAGGAAATCAGCCGCGGCGGGATCGGTGATGGCGACAACGCCGACACTCAGATCGGTGACCGGAACGACGAAATAGGGATCGAAGCTATAGTAGCCGCTGTTCTCCTCACTGACGGTGATGTTGGACGAGACGGCGTAGAAGCTCGCGGGCATGATTTCCGGACGGGTCGCCATGACCGCCTCGGCAGCCCAAGGGGCGTTTTGGCGGTATTCCTCCTCCTCTGCGCCGTTGACCAGCTCCGCTTGGGTATAGTACTTATAGTAGTTGCCGTGATAGATGTAGCCCGTGGTCGCGTCGCCGTAGACAAAATCGTATTTGCCCATTGCGGCAACATCATAGCCCACAAGGCTCATCAGATCGGTGACCGCCTTGCCCCGGGTGGCGTTGGCGTAGGCGGAGCCTTGCAGATAGTTGCCCGCGTCCACAAGAACGACATTCGCGTCCTGCGCCTCGTACTCGGCCTTCACGGCGGCGAGCTTTGCGTAAATGTCGATATCACCGCGCAGATTACCGGTATAGAGCAGAACGGTCTTACCCGCATAGTCGCCCGCTGCACTTGCCGCAGGGACGAACATCGCCAGCAGCAAGGTCACAGCAAGCAGCATGGCTAAGAGCTTTTTCATATGAGATCCTCACTTTCCTAAGATAATCCCATTATACAAGGGAACATGCCTGCCGCAAGCCCCCACGGGGGTTGTTTTTTGTAAAAAAAGCCGACTTTTCGCCGGCTCGCAGCTTATTGAAAATGTAGGGCGTGGACATGTCCCCGCCGACTGCGAAGCGGCAGACAGTAGGCATGAACAAGTTTGTACATACTTGACAGTTCCTACACACGGCTTATGACATGTCCCCCGTCTACAGATTATGCTATCCGTAAATACTTCCGCTGACGCCCAGCTCGGCGGCGACGGTATCCGTGTCCGCCTCCGTATACCATTCGGGGTACAAAAGCTTTCCGAAACAAATCTGATAGTAAAGCGTCTGCGATGCGCTGCCGTAGACCGCCGTGCTCGGCACGACCACAACGCGATAGCCGGGGAAACGAGCGCACATGGCGCTATATACCGTGCCTGCGCTGCCCATATCGCCCACGACCTTGACAATGACATCGGGATTTTTCTCCAAGACCCATTCGTCCGTTACGGCCATATCCTCCCGGTTCTGCGCAACATTATAGGAGCCTGTAGCGGAAATCAGCGGGCAGTAGCTCGTCGTGATATTGTCCGCGTCAAATTCCAGATAGACGGACTTCTGCTGGCAGGAATATACCTGCTGCGTGGTGTTCTCCAGGAAGAACGACCAGTAGTCAAAGGGGTTATAGCTCCAATGCGCGTAGAGCGTCTGCGTTTCCGCGCCTGAAAAAACATCGGTGGACTGCACCGCATCGCCGCCCTCCGCCGCCGTAAACCAGCCTGCGAAGTCATAGCCCCGTCGCGTGGGAACCGGCAGCTCGCCGTAAGCGTCGCCCGCGTAAACCAAGCGCTCCGCAGCTTCGGAAGGCAGGCGGCCGCCGTTCGGATCAAAAATCACGGCATAGGCGGAACGCGCCGACCAGTGGGCGTAGAGCGTATGATCCTCCGCAGCGGTAACCACGGTGGCGCTGTCGATGCGCGTGCCGCCGTTTTTGCTGTCATACCAGCCCGTAAAGGTGAAGCCGCTGCGTTCGGCAGCCGGCAGATTTCCGTAAGCGCTTCCCACCTTTACGACTGCGCTTTCCTGCGTGCAGCTTCCCTTGTTGGGATCAAAGCGCACCGTGACCTCGACCGCCTCCGTCGGCTCGATCGGTTCTGCGGACGGCTCCGGCATCCCTCCCTCGGCGGGTGTTGTCTCCGGCTCCGTGGGCGCGGAGGGAGCGACAACCTCCGGCGGCTCCGACGGCGGTTCGGTTGACGGCTCCGTAGATGGCTCCGTAGATGGCTCCGTTGACGGCTCGGTCGTATCCTCCGTCGGCTCCGTCAAGGGTGTCTCCTGCAAATAGGTCTCGTAGATGACCTGCTCCGCGTCGGGCATGATCCTTCGGCGGCAGGCCGTCAGCGAAAACAGCAGAAGCAGCAGAAAAAAGGGGAGTATTCGTTTCATTTGCTCGCCCTCCTATAGGCAAAGACGGTAGCGAATGTGCAGCCGTTCCCGTTTCGTGGCGCTCTCCCACACGCCTTGCTCCACCTGCATAAGGTACTGCGCCATCTGCGCCCGCTGCGCCTCGGTCAAAGCATGGTCGCTGTACGCCGCCTCGAGCCAAAGCGCAGCGATCTCCTGCGGCGTGTCGGCGGGCTTCAGGCGAAGCCACCTTCGGCTGTGGAGATACATGGCGCGGATCGCTGCGGCGCAGTCGGGATCGTCAAACGCCGCGCGGTTTTGCGCCCGCTTTTTCTCTGCGCGGTCGCGCAGCACGGCGGGCACGAACAGAAGCAGCAGCGTCAGAAGCGCCAGCGCATAAAACAGGACGTTGACCTTTCGCTCGGAAACCGCTCGGTTCGGCTGAAGCTCCTGCGGCGGTGGCGGCGTTTCTTCAGTCTGCGGCACCTCCACCGCCTCAGGCGTGCGCTCATAGAAGATGCTGTGCAGCGCAAGGCGGTCGCGTGCCTGCTCGTCCCAGCCGGAAATGCGAACATTCGGCTCCGGTGCAACAAGGCTCACGCAGAGGGCAAGCAGCCCGATCAGAAGCGCCGCCGTCAGGGCGTGCAGCCAAAGCCGCTCCTGCGGAAGCGCATACAGCGCCGCCGCAAGCAGAAGAAGTATCAGCCAAAGCGCCTTCGGGGTCACGCCGAAATACGCCTGCGCGAGCAAAAGTACAGCCGTCAGCACGCCGCCTCCGCGGGCATACACCAAAAGCGCCGTTGCCAGCGAGAGAAACGCAAGTCCCTCCCGCAGCGCCAACCTGCGTTCCGTCACGGGAAACCGGTCATATTCATATGCTTGACAGCTTTCGCTGATGGTAAACATCCGATTTGCAAGCATTTGCAAACCGTCCGTGATCGCGGAAAAGCGCAGGGCGAAAAAGCCCAATGTCAGCGCAAGCAGCGCAAGTCCTCCCCAGCACCGCACCCTTTGCGGCAGGAAGGGCAGGACAAGCAGAGGAAGCAGTCCGACAAACGCAAAGGGGGAAAACAGCTCAAGCATCCCCGATGCTGCAAGCCAAAGCGCGGCAAAGAGCAGCGCAGGACGGAGCTTTCCGAGAACGGAGGGCTTTTGCAGATCCATGAAGTGCAGCTCCATCGTCACACCTCCAAACGGCACAGTGCCTGCGCGTAGCCGACGCTGTCAAAGGAGAGAAGATAGCTCCCGTCGGGCTGCAAGCCCTCAGCGGCGGTAGGACCGCACAGCAGTACGCTCACACGGTTGCCGCTGACAAGCTCCCGCATCCCTGCAGGAACCTGCGGCGCAACAACGAGCACATGGGCAAAGCCGCCATGGGGCGCGACCTCGCTGAACGCCCGCGCTACGGAGCCGCTTTCCCGTGGCGGCAGACGGAGCAGTGCTTCCAGCATGGCATCAAATTCCTGTTCGTCGGAAACCGTTTGCAGGCAAAAATCCTCTTCCCCCTGCCATCCGACCTGATGGGCGCACCCCTGTAATAACAGGGCGCGGGACACGGAGGCAAAGACCTCGGTCAACGCGTTCGTCGCTTCGGCATCCGTGCTTCCTGCGGTTTCCAGCAGGAGCAGCACCTCGTTCACCACGGGCAGACCGAATTCCCGCACCATCAGGCGGTCGGTCTTCTCCGACAGCTTCCAGTGGATTTTCCGCAGCATGTCCCCGGGGACGTATTCACGGACGGCAAAGGTCTCCCCCGGATCGTTCCCGGGGCGGTCGGGGGCATAGACATCGTTGTCCGGCAGGGCTGCGGCGCTGTCCCTGAGCAGGATCTCCGGCTGAAACAGAGCGGGAAGCACATTGAATTCCGTGTCCTCAGTGCAGCGCTTCTGCCGCCGCGCAAGTCCGAACAGGTCATAGACCGTGACCTCCGCCGCCTCCATGCGGATCGTTCCGCAGTGCGGGCAGTCCAAGCAAAATGCCGCTTCGCGGGTTTCCTTCGGCAGCAGAGACAAGATGACATTTTGCGCGGTTTCCTCCCCTGTGCGCAGGTTGCGGCAGGTCAACCGCAGCGCCACCCGCGGAAGGGGCAAGAAACCGATGTTTTTCACGCGGATGGTGCCCGCCGCGCTTTGCCCCCTCTCAGCCGCCGCAGACACGGAAAGCGCTGCCGATACGGGGCACAGCAACGGCAAACAGCCGAAGCAAGGCAGGAACAGCGCCGAAAGCAAAAGGGTCAGCGTTCCCGCATTGTTTTCAAAAAAGTACAGCAGGGCGGTCAATAAAAGCGCCGCCGCCCACAAGGCTCTGCGTTTCCACATAATTATGTTTCGTAGGGCTCGGGCGTCTCCCGCAAAAGCCGTTCCAAAACCTCCTGCGCGGAAAGATGCGCAGCTCTCGCCTTTTGGCTCAGGAGAACGCGGTGCGCGCAGACGTTGGCAAAGACCTCGCGCACATCCGCCGGAATGGCATAATCCCGCCCGCGCACAAGGGCGCAGGCCCGCGCCATTTTGCCAATCGCGATCGCGCCCCGTGGACTGATGCCAAGCTCGATCATGGGATCCTCGCGGGAAGCCATGGACAGGCGGGTAATATAGGCTAAAAGCTCGTCCTTCATCGTTACGGCTGCCGCCTCCCGCTGCTTGCGGAGAACTTCCTCGCAGGTTGTGACCTGCTTGACCGTATCCAGCGGATTTTTGGTCTGCCTGCCGCGCAGGATCTCCATTTGGCTCTCAAAATCGGGATAGCCGATGGTCAGCCGCACCAAAAAGCGGTCCAACTGCGCGTGAGGCAAAAGCTGCGTCCCCGCTGCGCCGACATGGTTCTCCGTCGCGATAACCAGAAACGGCGTCGGCAGCGGATAGACCTGTCCGTCCACCGTGACCTGCCGCTCCTCCATCGCCTCCAAAAGCGCGGACTGGGTCTTGCTTGAGGTGCGGTTGATCTCGTCCGCAAGGAGCAGATTGGTGCTGTTGACAATGCCCGGCATATAGCGGAAGCGTCCGCTCTCCTTATCGTACATGGAAAAGCCCACAATGTCCGAGGGCAGGACGTCGGGCGTAAACTGGACGCGGTGATACGCGAGCCCGAGCACCTTCCCCAGCGCGACGGCAAGGGTGGTCTTTCCCACGCCCGGTATGTCATCCAGCAGGATATGCCCGTCCGCGAGGATCGCCATCAGCACCTTTTCCACGACCTCGCGCTTGCCGATGATGACCCGCTGCATCTGTTCCGAAATGTCCGCAATGATATTCTGCATCTGTTTCACCTGTTTCCGTAGTTTTGTACTTTATCATACTGGATTTCAGGCATAGAGGCAACCCCCGCAGGGGGTTTTTTCGACATTTTCGGCGCAATATCCCCCAAGGGGGCTTGCGGAACCGCGTCGGCAACATTAAAATAGAAGTGCTTTTTTCGGAGGTAGCTTATGAAAGAAATGTCATCCGTCAAACGCGCCTGTATTTGCGCGGTCTGTATTGCTCTTTGCTATGTGCTTCCCCTTGCGTTCCACGCCTTCGGTGCGGGCACGGTATTTCTGCCCATGCACATTCCCGTCTTGCTGTGCGGTCTGATCTGCGGGTGGGGCTACGGTGCGTTTTGCGGCATCGCCGGACCCGTGCTTTCGTGCGTCTTGTCCGGCATGCCCTCGGCGACGGGGCTTGTCTCCATGGTGCCGGAGCTTTGCGCCTACGGACTCGTCAGCGGGCTTCTCCTGCGCTATGTCCATACGAAGCATACTTATGCCGATCTCTATCTCGCGCTGATCGCCGCGATGCTGCTCGGGCGGCTCGTCGGCGGCGCTGCCAAGGCGCTGTTCTATCTCAGCGGGATGTCCGGCATGACGGAGTTCTCCTTTTCGCTGCTTGCCGGCACCTATTTTTTGGAAAGCCTGCCGGGTATCGCGATCCAGCTTGTGCTGCTGCCGACTTTGGTCTTTACCCTGATGAAGGCAAAGCTGATCCCCGAACGCTATCCCAATGCTGTAAAGTGAGGTATGACCCATGGAACAACAAGAGGTGATTCGCTTTTTTGACCGCTGCGCGCCCTTTTGGGATGAGGACATGGTGCGCAACGAGG
>JAEDOK010000073.1 GCA_016302005.1 Oscillospiraceae bacterium
CACGCCTGCTGCGAGGAGCTGAAGATCATCCACGCGCTGACCAAGCCGCGCTTCTTCATCCCTGTCCACGGCGAGCAGCGCCACCTGCAAAAGCACGCCGCGCTTGCCCGTCAGATGGGTATGGTGCCGAAAAACATTCTGATCTCCGACATCGGTCAGGTGATCGAATGCACACCGAAAACCTGTAAGCTGGGCGGTACCGTGCCTGCGGGAAAGATCCTGGTGGACGGCACGGGTGTCGGCGATGTGGGCAGCGTCGTGCTCCGCGACCGCAAGCATTTGGCGCAGGACGGTATGATCGTCGTATGCGTCAACCTCTCAAGCGAGGACGGCTCGGTGCTATCCGGTCCCGATATTATCACGCGCGGCTTTGTCTATATGAAGGACAACGAAGATTTGATGGAGGCGATGAAGATGATCGCCATGCACTCCCTCGATGTCTGCCGCAGCCGCAACATCTCCGACTGGGCGACGATCAAGAGCACGATCAAAAACGACCTGAGCCAGTTCCTGTTCAAGAACACCAAGCGCAACCCGATGATCCTGCCGGTGATTATGGAGATCTGATCGGCGCGCAAAACGCGTAGTATCCGATTCATTCTTATAAGATGGGCGTCTTTTGGCGCAGCGGCGGTATGCCGAAATAATCCCTGCCTTGGGCAAGCACCCAAGGCAGGGATTATTTATTATGCAGGAAACCATGAATGGCGATACCTATGCAATACGGGGGTGCCTGCACCGGGCGGCTAATAGCCGCCCCTACATATCAGAAAATATTCTGTTACAGTCTATCAAACCTTCTTGCGCCTTTTCCGGGGAGCCAGAGGAGGCATAGGGCGCACAGGAGCGCACTGAGGAGGGTGAAGAGCAGCACATACAGCTGCACCGAGAGCAACTGTCGGCTTATGACAAGGATAAACAGACCGACGCAGGCTAAGATCGTATAGGCCATCAGTCCGAGCATCGTCACCACCACCGAACCGCTCTGCTTGACCGCAACCGTTTCACTCGTCCAGTCGAGTTTTGGCATCAGCAGATTCATCATCAGCCCGAACGCGCCGGAGAGCAGGACGAAAAGCTGCGGGATCAGCACCAGCGCTGCCCAGCCGAGGGCATCCGCACGGAGCGTGACGGCGGCGGCGACCGACAGAAATAGGGTGGGAATTGCGCACAGAAGCTCATGCAGCTTCAGCTTTGCCGCCAAAACCTGTTTCGCGGAAACGGGCATGGAGCGCAGGATCCAAAGCGTTTTGCCCTCCAACGAGACAGACGGCGCGGTAATGACATCCATCGACGCGAGGAAGGACAGCGCGACCGCCGCAAGGAGGGCGGCATCCTTCTGCGAAATGCCGAAGGCATCAAGCATCGGCAGCAGCGCGCGGATATCCGCCTGCTTGATCAGCAGGGCGACGGCAGCGATCACCGTCAGGATCAAGCCCAAGCCGCAGTTGAGCATATAGATGGCGGAGGAGGTAAAGCGCTTCAGCTCGCGCCGCAGAAGGGCGGAGGAAACCGCCGCGCTCCTTGCCTCGATCTTGCCGCTTGCTTTTTTGTATGCGCGGTGTCCGGTGGAGGTCGTTTTTAAGAAGCCGCGCCCGAGCAGCAGTGTCATGCCCGCAAAGACGGCAAGACACTGCACACACAGCAGCGCCGCCTTGCCGAAATCGGCACGGGCGACGCCCTCTCCGAACAGGCAGAACAGTACGCCCCAGCCGCGCATTCCGTCGGCGATCGCTTCATGGTTTTCCAGCAGCATGGTGATGTACTTCTGCACATTCATGTAGAAATAGAAATAACAGCCCATGAACACCAGCGAGAAAACCATCGTGATAAATGTCTTATTCCGCACATGAGAGAGGAGCAGCGCAAGCAGCCAGCCAAACAGGCAGGCAATCGCCGCGCTGAGCAGCGAAAGCAGCAAAGAGCAGACGATATAAAGCACAAGCTGCACCGCCTGCACACCGGCGGTCATGAACCAGGCAAAGCCTGCCGGGATCAGCACAAGCAGGGCGAACAGATACTCCATCAGCAGGAGCGTCGCCATGCGGCTCATCAGGATCAGGCGCGGCTTGATCGGCATGGAAAGCAGCAGCTCATTGTCCTTCGCCTCAAACAGCTCGCTTTTCGCAGTAAAAGCAGTGAAGAAGAAGGACAGCGCAAAGGAAAACAGACCGATCATTGCAAAATAATACCAGTCGTAGGGTGTTCCGCAAAGCGCCTGTGCCATTGTGCGGAACATCAAATAGAACAGACCGGCAAAGACGACGATGCAATACAGCATGATGATCAAGAAGAGGATCATCATCCCCTTGCCGCCCTTGCGCTTGCCGTTTCTGCCGCTCGCGGTGCGGCTGAGCATTCCCTTCAGGCGCAGCCGGATCAGTTTACTCAGCATTGCCGTCCTCCAATTCCAGAAAGACCTCTTCGAGCGAGGCGTTCCCACGGACCTCCTCCATGGAACCGGCGGTCACTAGCTTGCCGCCCTTGATGATCGCCACGCGGTCGCACAGCTTTTCCGCGACCTCCAAAACATGGGTGGAGAAGAAGATCGCGCCGCCGGAGGCGCAGTGCTCATGCATGACCTCCTTGAGCTGATGGCTCGCCTTCGGATCCAGCCCGACGAACGGTTCGTCCAGCAGGATGAGCTTCGGACTGTGCGCCAAAGCCGCAATAATGGCAAGCTTCTGCTTCATGCCGTGGCTATAGCTCGAAATCGGCTGATACAGCGCGTCGCCCAGCTCCAAAAGCGCGGAATAATGCTCGATCTTCTCCTTGCGTTCTGCCGCGCCGACCTTGTAGACATCGCAGACGAAATTCAGATAGGCGATGCCCGTCAAAAACTCGTACAGATCAGGATTGTCGGGTATGTATGCCATACTCTGCTTGCAGACAAGGGGCTCCGTGCGGATGCTGTGACCGTCCACAAGGATCTCCCCCTCGTCAAAGTCCAAAATACCGCAGCAGGCCTTGAGCGTCGTGGTCTTGCCCGCGCCGTTGTGCCCGATGAATGCGCACAGCTCCCCCGGACGGATGTGCAGCGTCAAATGATCGACCGCGCACTTTTCGCTGTAGCGCTTGGTCAGGTTTTTGATTTGAAGCATACTCGCTTCCTCCTTTTTGGTGTATTAACATCCCAATACACACGGTGATGTTTGTCAATCGCTTCCGCGATAAACACAGCGCCCTTGTGGGGCGGACCGCGCAAGCGGCAGACAGTACGCATGAACGAACTTATACTCGGCCGGTAGTTCCTGCACACGGCGCGCCCTGTGGTCTGCGCAGCCGTTCGCGACGAAGGAGCGTTACGGATGCGGCGTACCCCCTGCGGGTGCGCGCCCTACGGCGAGGGCGCAGTCCACGGTCGTAGGGCACGACGACCTCGGCTGCGCTACCACGGGCGCAGGCACCCTCGCAATGACACGGGAGGGATGCCCTGTACGCAGTCGATAGTTCCTGCATCATCACCGTCATTCAAAACTTAGTTTTGCAACGCCGTTCTGAAACATAGTTTTAGTATAGAACATAATCCCCGAGCTGTCAATAGGCATCTGTAAAAAAATCACTATGATCGATCCTGTGTACGATGCTCTGCCCGCCGTGCTTACGGGATCCGCTTGCTCTCCTTCAAATAGCGTTCCTCTTCGGAGAAAACGCAGCCGCAATACTTTTGTATATACATGCCCAGCTCACGCGCCCGTTCCTGTCCTGCGCGGAAATAGGGACGGAAATCGCGGTAGAGAAAGGCGACGCCGTACTCCGCCGCTGCGCGCTCCGCGACCTCACGCATCAGCTCGTGGTTCTGATAGGGACTGATGAAGAGCGACGAGGTAAAGCTGTCAAAGCCGCCCTCTGCCGCCATCTGCGCCGTGGCGAACAGGCGCATTTCATAGCACTTGACGCATCTCCCTCCAATATCCTCCGCGACCTGACGCACAAACGGGCGCAGGGCGTACTCGTCGCGCTCCAAAAGGGGCAGCTCCACCGTTTTTGCATACTCCCGCAGACAGTTGCGGCGGCTGCGGTATTCGGTAAAGGGATGAATGTTCGGGTTATACCAAAAGCCGGTCAGTTCTGCGCCGTCCGTGCGCAAAACATCAATGCACTGATTCGCGCACGGGGCGCAGCAGATATGTAAAAGGGTTTTCATTTAAGGCTTTTTCCTCCATTTGATCAGAATAATGATCAGCGCTGCGGTGGCAAGCAATACGACCAAAGCGACCGCAAGCAGGATTGCAACAAGCCTGCCGGACACGCCTGCTTCCGCTGTTGTCGGTTCATCCTGCCTTGCGCTGTCCGTTGCTAATATAACCGTCTCCTGTGTGCTGCTTTTCGTTGGTTCCTCCATGGGAGTATACGGTAGGTTTTCGTTGGTATATGGGATGTCCTCTACCTCCATATGGAAGGTATCCGGTTGGAAATCGCCGGGTTTAAACACAGTCGTCTCCGGATCGCCCGCATAGAGGAATGTCGCAGTGCCCATGCCGAGCTGTCGGATGCCCTCTGCGTCGGCAGGATAGGAGAGCGTATAGCAGTCCTCCACGTTGCCCTCTGCGGCGTAGATCTCAAAATATACATAGTATACGCCGTCGCCCATGTATTCACACCAAAAGGCATGGGCAAAGACTGCCGGCTCCGCGTCAAAATTGTCCGCCGTGACATAGATATTGCCGTCAAGGTAGCCCGGGCAGTTCTCTGCCCGCAGCGCACGGTCAAACACGGTAAGCGCTCGGTTTTCGAATGCCTCGCCGGGGATGCACAGATAGGTCACACCGGTATCGTCGGTCTCGCAAACGACTGCACTGTCCTCAGGATGCAGCTCCAGATCCTTCAGTACGGCACGGATCATCTCCTGTTCGCCGGTCTCCTCGCGAAAATCGGTGAGGTCAGCTTCCACGAAACGGCTGAGAAAGCGGTTCAGGGGTTCGCAGGCGCTGCCGTCCTCGGGCAGCGAGGTCAGTGCTCTGTTCCATTTTCCGTCGTCCGTCGGCGGGATCCACGCGTCGGCAAAGGCGGGGAGTGCAAGCGACGCGCACAGCAGCAGGGCAAGAAGCATCGTTATCAGTTTTTTCATAGTCAGTCAAACCTCCATCCGATTATTTTCCGCGTTTGTGTTTGATCACAAACAGTACGACGATCACGGCAAGCAGAACGAGCGCACCGAGCCAGATCCACTGTTGATTGCCGCTTTGCTCCTCCGGCGGGACCCACACGTCGGCAAAGGCAGGGGTTGCAAGCAGCGCAGTCAGCAGCAGCGCGCTGCATGGGGCAAATACTTTTCTCATAGCAGCAGACCTCCAAAGTAAGATAGGGCATTCAAAAAGAAACTCAACAGCAACGGCGGGATACGGGAATACAGAAGGCGGCGGCGAAAGAGCAGCGCCTCCACGCCCACGGCGGAAAGCTCCAGCGCGGCGATCAGATACCAAGGCGGCATGCCCCATGTCAGATACACAAGATCGAGCGTCAGCACAAGAGGCGGATTGGTCAGCACATTGACAAGAAGAATGAGCAGCAAATCCTTCCGCGTCCGAACACCTAAGAGCAGCGCGCCGCCCAGCTCCAGCGCAAGCGTCAGCGTCAGGCAGCACAGGAGCGAACGCAGCAGCTCAGCAAGCAAGGCGTTTCCCCTCCCTCCGTGCAAGCTGCAAGCCCAGAAGCAGCAGTCCCGTGGAGCCAAGCCCGATCAGCGCCAGCCCCCACCATGTAAAAAGCGGATTCGGTGCGCCGAGCAGACGCGGCAGAACGCCGAGATACAGCGCAAGCGTCGTCAGACCGAACATCGTCCCGCTCCGGTGCGGCGCGCTGCGGTAAAGGGTATGGGCGGTGATCGCCATCGTCGTGTTGAACAGCAGCGTGGCAGGAAGGGCAAGCAGCGGCTGCACCGTTGAAAGGGCGAACAGCGCCGTTCCGAGCGGCTGGGCGATCAGGCTGAAACGAAACGCGCCAAAGCGGTCTGCAAGGCTGCCGCCGAGGAATTTACCGAGAAAAACGCTCAAGGTCAGCAGTACAGCGAACCAAGGCGCGGACAAAGCGGCGTAGCGCGTGACCGTTCCCATATAGGAGCGCAGCAGCACCGTCAGGAACATACAGCCCCAAAGGGCAACCGACCGCAGAGGAGAGTTCCCGTCGGCGTGTCGCCTTTCCTTCCGTTCAGGCTTTCGCTTTTGCGCCAACAGCAGCAATGCGGAAAGCGCGAGCAGCAGCGGCGCAAATCGAAAAACAAGCAGGAATCTTTTTGCCGAGAGCGGACCCAGAAAAATACCGATCGCTCCCGGCGCGACAAAACGCCCAATCCGTGCGGCGCGTGCGCCTCCGCATTGCAGGGCTTCCCGTCCGCCGCCGACATGGAAGCAAGCGTTGCCAAGCCCGATGCAAACACACAGTGCAAGCGGATCTGCAAGCAAGCTCCCCACCGCGACCAGCACGCACCCGCCTGCGGCAAGGGTGCGGCGGAGCGCGAGCCGATCTGCCAAATACCCGATGGGAAGCTGCATGGCAAAGGCAAACCCGTTATACACCACGGCGCAGAGTGCCGCCGAAATGCCGCGCACGCCCACGCACGAGGCGGTCAGCAGCGCGGTACAGGTAAAATCCACGAGGAAATGCACCGCTCCAAGCAGGAGCTCGGCGGCGCGGTCGGCTCGGTTTGACATAGGGGTGCGCTCCTTTCCGTCATGTTGCGGTGCCGGTTTATATACCATATATTATATAGACCGCGTTCCTTCGAAAATGTTCCCTGTTCGCTGAAAAAAGGAACTAAGTCATTCTATCATCATCATAGCACGCTTTTTCGAGAAGAGCAAGTGTGTCAAAAAGCGGCATTGAAATTTGTGGAAAATCCCATGTGGAAATTTTTTTGAACCTATGATATCATAAATCAAATAACCAAGGTATACAAAAGCGCCGCTTCGGAAGCAGCATGATACAAATAATGAAAGGATGATGCAACATGTCCGTCCCGAACGAAACCTACGCCGCGCGAATCCAGCGCAAGCTGATGAAAAAGCAGTACATCGTCAATGTCGCCTCCGGCAGACAGAAAGCCGATCTCGTCCTCAAGAACGCCACCTATGTCAATGTCTTCTCCAATGAGCTGTGTCAGGGCGATATCGCCGTGGCAAAGGGGCAGATCGTCGGTATGGGCAGCTATGACGGCGAGGTAGAGGTCGATGTCAGCGGCAAGATCGTCTGCCCCGGCTTCATTGACGCGCATATCCATTTGGAATCCTCCCTCGTCTCGCCGAAGGAGTTCGCGCGCGCCGTCCTGCCCCACGGCACCACCACCGTCATCACCGACCCGCACGAGATCACCAATGTCATGGGCACGGACGGCATCGACTATATGCTGCAAGCCACCGAAGGGCTGCCCATCGACGTGCGCTTCATGCTGCCGAGCTGCGTTCCCGCAACGCCGCTGGACGAATCGGGCGCGAATCTCGACTATCGCGCTATTGACTCGTTCTATGACCATGCCCGCGTGCAGGGTCTTGCCGAAATGATGAACTTTGTCGGTGTCGTCGGCGGCGACAAGGAGGTCATTGCAAAGATCGTCGCCGCGCAGGCACACCATAAGAAAATCGACGGTCACGCGCCCGGCATCCGCGACAAGGACTTGGCGGCTTATATCGCGGCAGGTGTCTACTCCGATCACGAGTGCTCCGACATGGAGGATGCCATGGCAAAGCTGCGCAACGGTCAGTTCATCATGGTACGCGACGGCACTGCGGCAAAGAATTTGGAAGCCCTCGTCGAGCTGCTCAAGCAGCCGTACTACGACCGCTGCATGTTCTGCACCGACGACAAGCACCCCATTGACCTGCTGGAAAAGGGGCATATCGACTATATTATCAAGAAAGCGATCTCCTACGGCGTGGATCCCATCACTGCCGTCAAGGTCGCCTGCCATAACCCCGCGCGCTATTTCGCCCTCAACAACCGCGGCGCGATCGCTCCGGGCTATCTGGCGGACTTCGCCATCATCGACAATTTCGAGAACTTCAATGTGGAAATGGTGTTCAAGAAGGGCGTTCTGACCTGCAAAAACGGCGAGGTGCAGAGCTTCCCCACCCCGAAGATCGACGAATATCTCGAGCAGCGCGCCCACGACACCTTCCATGTGGCGCACCTGAACGCCGAGGATTTCCACGACGAGCGCCCGCGCGGCGTGATCGGTCTGGTTCCCGGCGAGATCGTCTCCACCGACAACGGCTATGCCAGCGCGGTTGATGTGGAAAAGGACATTCTCAAGATCGCCGTCGTCGAGCGTCATAAGAACACACACCACATCGGCTTGGGCTATATCCAAGGCTACGGACTCAAGAGCGGCGCGGTCGCGACCTCTATTTCCCATGACTCGCACAACATCATCGTTGTGGGCACGAATGAGGAGGATATGGCATTCGCAGCCAACCGTATCGTCGAAAACTGCGGCGGCATCACCGTCGTGGAGGACGGCAAGGTGCTCGGTG
>JAEDOK010000074.1 GCA_016302005.1 Oscillospiraceae bacterium
GGCTGATAGCCGCCCCTACGAGAAATTTCGCAGTTCATGCCGTAGGGGCGGCTATCAGCCGCCCGGTGCAGGAACTACCGGCTGCGTACCAAGGCTCTCCTTCGTACCGTCTGTCAAATCAGGTATTTCAAAATTCAAAATCCGTGCGGAGCACACCACAGTCCTTCACCATTCACCCTTAGCCCTTAGCCAAAACAGGCTGCCTACAGGCGCGTCAGGGATGCCGCGCGCTACAACTTCCCACAGACCGCCACCTATTCACGATTCACTATTCGCTGTTCCCTGTTCTAATGATAAACCGATCCGCATGTCGAAAACTCTCGGCATGTGGATCGGTCTTTGCTTTTTTCTCTGATTATGGTATAATGGAGAAAAAATCATCGGAGGGATGACAATTATGGAGAATTATGTTAACTTCGCGGTGGAAAAAGCGGTCGAGCTGCTGGGCATCGACAGTCCGACGGGCTACACCGGCGCGGCAGAGGACTTTGTATTGCGGGAATTTGCGGCGTTGGGCTTCCCTGCAAAACGGACAGTCAAGGGCGGCATTCTGATCGACCTGGGCGGCGCGGACGAAAAGGATGCCCTTCTTTTGGAGGCGCATGCGGACACCCTTGGCGGCATGGTCGCGGAGATCAAGGGCAACGGCAGACTGCGCATTGTCAATGTCGGCGGCATGAGCGCCAACAACGCCGAGGCGGAGAATTGCCGCGTGGTGACGAAGTTCAACGGCATCTATGAGGGCACCCTACAGCTCATTAACGCGTCGATTCATGTCAACGGCGACTATTCGTCCACGCAGCGCAAGTGGGACACGGTGGAGGTCGTTTTGGACGAGTGCGTGGAAAGCGCGGAGGATGTGAAAAAGCTCGGCATCTCGGTGGGCGATTTCGTCTGCTTTGAGCCCCGCACCCGCGTGACAAAGTCGGGCTACATCAAGAGCCGCTTTTTGGACGACAAGCTGTCCGTCGGCATTTTGCTGGGCTTTGCGAAGTTCCTGCACGACGAGAATTTGACCCCTGCCCGCCGCGTCTATGCGCACATTACGGTCTATGAGGAGGTCGGGCACGGCGGCGCGGCGTCCGTCCCGGCGGGTGTGACCGAGGCGATCTCCGTGGACATGGGCTGCGTCGGCGACGGGCTGCAATGCACCGAACGGCAGGTCTCCATCTGCGCGAAGGACTCGGGCGGTCCCTATTCCTACGAGGTCGTGCGCAAGCTGATCGCCGCCGCGCAGAAGGAAAACGCGGACTACGCCGTGGACATCTATCCCCACTACGGCTCGGACGTGGAGGCAACCCTGAGCGCCGGACACGATCTGCGCCACGGGCTGATCGGCGCGGGTGTCTACGCCTCCCACGGCTATGAGCGCAGCCACAAGGACGGCGTATTAAATACGCTGCGTGTGCTGAAGGGCTACCTGTTCTGATGCGTGGGCGTTATTGGCTGCTTGCCGCTTTGGGGCTGTTCGCGCTGGGCGTGGTCGTATGGCTGACGATCTACGGCTTTCAGTTCGCAGGATTGCTGCTGTGCGCGGCGGGTGCGGTATGCGCGGTGTTCGGCGTGCTTGACCTACTGCAAAAACGCTTTTCGAAGACGGCAAAATGGTTTCGGCGCGTGTTCGCGGGGCTGCTGGCGGTTTTTCTGCTGCTCACCGTCGTAACAGGCATATGGCTCGGCGTTTCGATGGGCGGCGCGGATGACCCTGCGGTGGAATTTGTCGTCGTCCTCGGTGCAGGCGTGAACGGCACCGTACCGAGTCAGGCGCTGCGGGAACGCCTGGAGGCGGCGCAGCGGTATATGGTGGAATACCCCGACGCGATTTTGATCCTCTCCGGCGGTCAGGGCGACAATGAAAACCTCACCGAGGCGGAATGCATGTACCGCTGGCTCACGGAGCGCGGCGCCGACCCCGCACGGCTGCGCAGAGAGGAAAACGCCACAAATACGGAGGAGAATATCGCCTTCTCCCTCGATCTGATCGAGGCGGAATTCGGCGTGCGTCCGGAGAAGCTGGGCGTGATCTCAGCGGAGTATCATCTTCTGCGTGCAAGTCTACTGGCAAAAGACGCGGGCGTGGAGACGGTCTGCTACCCATCCCATACGAAAAACCGAGCGTTCTTCTGCCTCATGTTCGTGCGGGAGATCTTTGGGGTTTGGTATGCGCTGGTTTTGGGATAAACTTTATGGACTAAGGGCTAAGGACTAAGGGTGAATGACTGTGGTGCGCTTCGCGCGGATCTTGATTTTTAGGCCGCGGACGCGTCCCCGACGACCGCAAAGCGGAAGACAGTACGGGCGAACAAATCTGTACGCAGTCGGTAGTTCCTGCACCGGCGCACCGAGTCGTCGCGCCCTACGGCGGGGGTGCGGTCAAAGTTCGTAGGGCACGCACCCGCAAGGGGTATGCCGCATCCGTAACGCTCCTTCGTCGCGAACGGCTGCGCTAACGACCTCGGCGTGCCGTCCGCGCAGTGGCAGACGGTAGGGGCAAACAGGTTTGTACGCAGACGGTAGTTCCTGCACGAGATTGCCACGGGCGCAAGCGCCCTCGCAATGACATGGGAGGGGAGTTTGTACGCAGTCGGTAGTTCCTGCACCGGCTTAGGACATGTCCCCGCCCTACTGGGTTTTTGCAAAAAGCAGAGCCGGATTTTTCGGCTCTGCTTTTTCTTTATTTTTCGCCGCGCAGCTCGATGATGCGGTCGCGGAGGACGGCGGCGTATTCGTATTCCATCATCTTGGCGGCGGCGCGCATTTCCTTTTCCAAACGCGCGATCTCGCGCTCCCGCTCAACCTTGGTCATCTTTACGCCGTCCTTGCGTGTTGCCTCCGCTTCGGACTGCGTGATCTCGATCAGCTCACGGACATCCTTCACAATCGTCTTCGGCACGATGCCGTGCGCCTTGTTATACGCGTCCTGAATGGTACGGCGGCGCTGTGTTTCGTCGATGGCGGCGCGCATGGCGGCGGTGATCTTATCGGCGTACATGATGACTCTGCCCTCCGCGTTGCGCGCGGCTCTGCCGATGGTCTGGATCAGGCTCGTCTCGCTGCGCAGGAAGCCCTCCTTATCCGCGTCCAAGATCGCCACGAGCGACACCTCGGGCAGATCCAAGCCCTCGCGCAGGAGGTTGATACCCACCAGCACATCGAATTTCGCCATGCGCAGGTCACGCAAAATTTCCATGCGCTCCAGCGCCGCGATATCCGAGTGCATATAGCGCACGCGTATGCCCGCCTGCTGCAAATAGTTCGTCAGATCCTCCGCCATGCGCTTGGTCAGCGTGGTGACAAGGACGCGCTCCTTCTTTTCGACCACGCGGTTGCACTCGCCGATGAGGTCGTCGATCTGTCCCTCAATGGGGCGGACGAAAATCTCCGGGTCGAGCAGACCCGTCGGTCGGATGACCTGCTCGGCGATCTGTCCCGCGCGGCTGCGCTCAAATTCGGCGGGTGTTGCGGAGACATAGACCGCCTGGTTGATCTTGGTCTGAAATTCATCAAAGGTCAGCGGGCGGTTATCAAAGGCGCTGGGCAGGCGGAAGCCGTAATCGACGAGGCTCTCCTTGCGGCTGCGGTCGCCGGCGTACATCGCCCGCACCTGCGGCAGGGTGACATGACTCTCGTCTACAAAGAGCAGGAAGTCTTCGGGGAAATAGTCCAGCAGGGTCATCGGCGGCGTGCCCGGCGCTCTGCCGGAGATCACGCGGGAATAGTTCTCGATCCCGCTGCAAAAGCCGATTTCTTGCAGCATTTCAATGTCATACATCGTCCGCTGGCGGATGCGCTGCGCCTCCAAGAGCTTGTCGTTCTCCTTGAACCACGCTTCGCGCTCCTCCATCTCCCGCTCGATCTCCACAATGGCGCGGTTCAGCTTCTCCTTCGATGCGACATAGTGCGAGGCGGGATAGATAGCGACATGGTTGACCACGCGCTCCGGAATGCCGGTGACTGCGTTGATCTCGGAGATGCGGTCGATCTCGTCTCCGAAGAATTCCACGCGGATGGCGCGTCCCGACCAATAGACGGGATATATTTCCACCGTATCGCCGCGCACGCGGAAGGTATTGCGGGAGAAGTCGATGTCGTTGCGCTCATAGCGGATCTCGACGAGCTTTTTCATCAGCTCCTCACGGTTTTTCTCCATGCCCGTGCGGAGGGAGATGACCATGTTTTTATAGTCAATCGGGTCGCCCAAGCCGTAGATGCAGGAGACGGAGGCAACGACGATCACATCGCGGCGCTCGAACAGGGAGCTGGTGGCGCTGTGGCGCAGGCGCTCGATCTCGTCATTGACCGCAGAGTCCTTTTCAATATAGGTGTCCGTGTGGGCGATATACGCCTCGGGCTGGTAGTAATCGTAGTATGATATGAAGTATTCCACCGCGTTTTCGGGAAAGAATTCCCGGAATTCGCTGCAAAGCTGGGCGGCGAGGGTCTTATTATGGGCTAAGACGAGGGTCGGACGGTTGATTTTTTCAATGACGGACGCCATGGTGAAGGTTTTGCCCGAACCGGTGACGCCGAGCAAGACCTGCTCCCGCAGACCGTTTTTGATGCCCTCGGTCAGCGCTTCGATCGCCTCCGGCTGGTCGCCGGTGGCGGAGTAGGGCGCATGAAGCTTGAAATCCATAGTTGCCTCCGTGGGAGTGGGATGTGGTTGTATTAGTAAGTGATATTGCTGTGCAGCGATATTTGCTTTGCAAGCCGGGCGGCGGCAAGGGTGCAGCCTGCGGTCGTAGGGCACGCCGACGTGGCGTGCCGTCCGCGAAGCGGCAGACAGGACAGGCAAACAAATTTACACGCAGTCGATAGTTCCTGCACACGGCAGGGACATGTCCCACGCCCCACAGGGAGTTTCATGGCAATAACAGGGTGGGGGTCATTCCTGCCCGTAGAATAGGAAGATATCATAGTATGTGCTGCCTTCAAAGGTTCTTGTACGCAGCTCGTAGATCAAATATTGTTGGGGCATATCGTTCCAATCATTGATCTCCGGTTCGAGTCTTATCCGCATGACGCTCGCGGCGGTTCCCACATCGAGCTGCGCCGCTGCGGGGTCGTCAAGGTTCAATCGTTCGATATAGGAATCTCCCGCCGCGACGGGGTCTGACGGTGCGGTGTCCTCAAGGGAGGATAGGATTCCGCTTACACCATAATAGGTCGCAGCGTTGATACAGTCCGCCAAGCGCAAGCCGTCGGCAAGCGTATCCTCCGTTAGGTTCGTGACGGCGGCAAAAATCTCCACGCCTTCATCAATGTAATAGATGTTGAACGCAGCATCCTGCAGATACACGGGCGCGCTGTATACTTCCATCTGTTCGGTTCTATCGAGAAGATACAGACCGGAGGGTTCCCATAGAGCTTGTCCTGCCAAGCGCTCCGTCTCGAATATTGCGTCAAAACAAAAATCATTGTAGTTATTGATCGGGAAAAGATCCCTTTTCGCTGCGGATTCCGTCGTCGTAGCAGTCGATTCCCCGGCATCGCCGGTTGATTCCGTCGTCGAGGCAGCGCTCTGCTCCTCCGTATCCCCATGTCGAGATCCGACGATCAAAGCGATAATCGCCGTCACCGTAAGCGCAACCGCAAGCAGCAGCACGAGCAACCATTTCCTGCGGTGTTGTTTCGCTCGCGGTGAAGCGATCGGTGTTTTTTCCTGCAAGGGCTTCATGCAATATAGGCAAAAGCGGGCATTTTCCTGCAGCTCCGCGCCGCAATATGGGCATTTCATCTTACTCTCCCTCTATCCAAGCGTTTCCATTCCGTAATCATACAACATATCATTGATCTCGGCGACCGTCAGTTTTTTACACACACCGAAGATCACAACGCAGTCAAACGGATTTTTTGCGTACAAGGGTGCATAGCCGGAGGATTTCAGAAGCGACTGCATCTCCTCCAAATCCAACTGCATCCCCACAGCAAGACTGAGCAGCTTTTTCCGCTCCGGTATGCGAAGTCCGGAGAAGATCTGGTAGCCGTATACCTCCGCCAATTCCGCGCGGCGGATCGCGTCTGACTTTTTGATTCCATGCTTCTGCACCAACACGTTCAGATATTCAGATAGACTGCGCTTGGGCAGGTATTCCGCGTTTTCCTGATAGAATCTCCGGAAATCCGCACAATGCTGCAATTCCTCCAGCAAATGCGCCGTATCCTTTACCACCGAGATCACCTCTTTTTCTACTGTAGCATAAATCACGCTTTCCGTCAATCGCTTTTGTCCGGCAAAAAACAAGCCCGTCCTATGCTGACAGCATAGGACAAGCCCGAAAGAATCGCTTATAATGATGTCAAAGCTCGTCGATCTTATCGGCAAGCGCTTTGACCGTGCTTAAAAACACCTTGACCTGCGCTTCGTTCTTCCCCTGAAGCCGTGCGCCGATCGCGGTCAGCACATGCTTCGGCTCAGACGCCGCGTCAAACAGCAGGTAGTCCATGCTGACCTCCAGCGCGGAGGCGATTTGAAACGCCGTCTGCAAGGAGGGAATCCTCGTGCCGCGCTCAATGTGCCCGATGTGGGCGGTGGAAAGCGCGCAAAGCTCACCAAGCTTTTCCTGCGTGATGCCTTTTTTCTGACGCGCCGCCCGAATCCGCTGCCCGATTGCCTTATAATCCAGCTCCTGCATGGTGTCTCACCTCCTGCTCTGTTTTTATTTTACCGAAAAACAGGCGGGTAATAAATCGACTATTAGAATTATTTCTTGACTATAAGCATTATTTATACTATAGTATATTCATCATAAAAGAATGAGAGGGTTCTGAATAACTATGAAAAAGTTCTTGGTTTTTGCAATCTGTATGGTCTTGATACTGCCACTGATGGGGTGCAACAGCAATACGAAAGGTACAACCGGCAAGGAGGAAACGCTTTTGCCTTTTGATTTGCAGTTTGGTGATTCCTACGATGTCTGCACGGAAAAGCATGAAATGCCGGCACTGGAGCCCGCCTCTGCAAATTCCGGTTATTTTTGCAGCCCCGACTATAGTGTTTCGCCGGACAACGTTTTCAACGGCTTTACTTGGAGCGAGGATATCAGCACTTTGTTCTTGCTCCCGATGGCAAGCTACAGCTTCAACGAAGATAAGCTCCTATATGAATACTACATTATAGTGACACCCTCCTCTGAAGCCGAGGCAGAGCGCGCCTTTAACGCATGGGCGAATTGGCTCTCTGAAAAGCTCGGCATCCAGGCGCAATATAATGAGGAAGCGGACAGTCTGACTGCACGGCTGGAAACCGCAGAGCTTCGTGTCACGGTCGTTTTAGAGCAAGAGGCGGACGGCGATTTCCTCCTCTACGCAGTCCTGCACTGCCGTACCTACGAGCTTCAATAGCTGCGGTCGCTCCGCATAAAAGAAAGAGGGGCTTTCGTGCTTATGACGAAAAGAGTTTTTTCAATAACCCTTTGTAAAATGAAAAAACAGTCTACTCTGATTGCGCTGCTGCTTTTGCTGCTTCTGACGCTATGTGCCTGCGAGACACATACGCATGATTACGAGGTAACGAGTGAAAAAGCAGCATCCTGCACCGGTCAGGGGTATATTACATACCGCTGCAAAGAATGTGGGAATACATATCAAGAAACGCTGCCTACTGCCGGACATAGCTTGGAGGAAGCAACCTGCAAGCAGCCGAAAACCTGCAAGGTATGCGGAGAGACATTCGGAGGAGCGCTCAATCACAGCATAGACCCCTTAACCGGCAAGTGCTCGTATTGCGGCGAAGCGATCATCACTCTCGCCAAGGGGTTGCCTGCGACCTATGCATACACTTGGGGCTACGGAACCTATACCGAATTGAAAATAACCTCTGTCTCCTTCACATGGTTTTCTGATGAACTGACTGTCCACGTCACAGGAGAGAAAACTTACGATTGGAAGGGCGACTATGGAACGACGACCCCTTACTTTCTGGTAATTTTAAGAGATGCAAGCGGAAAGGTACTTGCAACGGAAAAGTGGTACTCATGGGATGACATCATCGTAGGGCAGACTTTTCATGGGAAAATTACCTTTCCCGGTGTCACGCAGGGGGAGAAATATACGATAGAGTTGGCTGACTATGAGATCTGACATTTGACCTGCAGTTCCCTCGACATAGGCAGAGACATTTCGCAGCCTTTTATGAGAAATGTTTTAGTAATACAGAAGGAGAGAAAGAGAAAATGAAAAGTTGTGCCAAATGTGGAAAAGCTGTTGGCGACAGTGCGCCGTTTTGTCCGAATTGCGGTTGCTCCGCTTTTCATACCGACAACGGCTTAGAGGGTGGTTTTTCAGAGATGCTGAACATGCTTTGCCAAAAAAGTCCTACCCTTGCGAAAATTGCTATGGTCATTTTAGCAATGGTCGCAGTTGGACTCATTGGTGTAGTGATTTGGTTCTTTTGGCTGTCATGACTCCATATCTAATACTGAAAACCGATTAAAATATTCATTTCAATCGGTTTTCAACGCCGTAC
>JAEDOK010000075.1 GCA_016302005.1 Oscillospiraceae bacterium
GTACCAATCACGGTATCGCAATTAAAATGTGCGTTGCACATTTTAATTGGTGATGGGTATAAATTGCTGGACGGGGACAATGATAAACCGCGTACAGGACTATCGACTTCGTACAAAAAACGGAAATAGATTGCCACGGGCGCAAGCGCCCTCGCAATGACAAATGGGGCAATCTGCCGCATCATTGCTATGAAACCTTGTAGGGCGGGGACATGTCCCCGCCGGTCCGGAAACTGCCGACTGCGCATCCACGGGCGGCTGATAGCCGCCCCCTACGAGATATGTCCAGCCAACGCCGCAGGGGCGGATAGCATCCGCCCGTATGCAGACACTACCGGGTGCATACAACCCTATACCCGGAGCTTGCCACGGGCGTAAGCGTTCTCGCAATGACAAATGGGGCGGCAAGCTTGTTTGGCGTTGGATCTGCAATGGAAGGCGTTCGAACAGCGGCATCTTACGCTGCGGCAAGATATAATGCAAATCTCTGCTTCTATCAGGGTGCTGAGAGGTTCGGCAAAGGCTGAGGTTACCGTATCTTTCACTCTGGTACGAACAGCGCTTCGTAGGGCACGACGAACCGGTTTGCGCACGGTGGATAGTTCCTGCGCAGGCGCGTCAGGGATGCCGCGCGCTACACTACGAAAGAAATCCTGTGCGGGCTGCGGAAAAGAATGCGTAGACGGGTTTCAGAGTTTGGTTTCACTTATTTTAAAATCTGTTCACAATTTCCTCTGAAGACTATGCTATTATAATGCCAGAGAGCAGGTTTTCCTCCCTTTTTCCTGTTCTCAAACGGCTGCCGATGCCTTGGATCCCTCCGAGGATAAGCCGACGGCAGCTTGCGTTACCCAAACGGAATTTGCCCCTGATCCTTGCAAATGGATCGGGGGCGATTCTTTTTCTGCCTTGATGTTGACACTTCAACAAATCTGTTGTATAATTCAGAATGTTGATTTTTCAACATTCTAAAAAGGAAATACAAAAGTATTGAAAGGAGAGGGCTTATGGTCGACCGTTTTGAGCGCTTTTCGATTGCCGTCTTTGAAATCTTCCGTTATTGGCATAAGATCGCGGGGGACGAGATGAAAAAGTACGGACTGAAGGGCGCACACGCGACCTATTTAACGACCATGCACCGTTTTGAAGATGGTATCAGCGCCACGCAGCTTTGTGAGCTTTGCGCCAAGGATAAAGCGGATGTTTCGCGGATGCTGTCGATCATGGAGAGAAAGGGGCTGGTCACCCGGGAGAATACGGGACGCAGTCTGTACCGCGCGTTGCTCAAGCTGACGGACGAGGGAAAAACCGTTGCGGAGCATGTACAGGAGCGGGCAAGAATCGCCGTGGAATCTGCGGGAAAGGGGATTTCCGAGGCGGAACGCACGATTTTTTATAATGCGCTGGAGACAATCGCCGCCAATTTGCAGGCGCTGAGTAAGGAGGGACTGCCGAACACATGAATCCGTTAAGAAAGGCATATTGCCGCAGCTTTCAATGCATTATGCATGCTGTGCTGCCGCTGCTTCCTTATCGGGAGCCTGAGATTTTGGGCAGTGTGGAGCGTGTGACGCCGCTGTGCACTTCGCTGCATATTTCCTCCGTCCTGCTCGTGACGGACGCAGGCTTGCGCGGCGCAGGCGCGACGGATAAGCTGGAGGCGCTTCTGCGGGAGGCGGGGATTCGCTGTGCGGTTTACGATCAGACGCGCGCCAACCCCACGGTCGAGAATGTGGAGCAGGCGCGGGCGCTTTACCTCAATGAAAAGTGCGAGGCGCTGATCGCCTTCGGCGGCGGCTGCGTCAATGATACGATCATCCATCTTGCTACCAGCGGCATGGGCTTCGGCGGCGTCGGCGAGAGCGGCATGGGTGCTTATCACGGCAGGACGGGCTTCGAAGCTTTTTCTCACAGCAAGAGCATTGTCAATAAACGGACATGGATGGATCTGCCCATGCGGTATCAGCCCTACAAACGCGGGCTTTACGGCAAGCTGCTGCATTTTTTCCTGAAATAGGAATGTAATCAAAAGGAGAAAGACCATGAAGGTAAGGATTATTGTGGACTCCAGCACGGATGTCAGCGGCAGCATTCACCAGAGGCTGACCGTTGTTCCGCTGACCGTTCGATTCGGGGACTACGAGTATATTGACGGCGTGACGATCACCCGTCAAGAGTTTTACGAAAAGCTGATTGAAAGCGACGAGCTTCCGAGCACCAGTCAGGCGACGCCGGACAGCTTTTCTAAGGTGTTTGCGGAGGTGGCGGCGAATGGGGAAAGTGCGGTCGTGCTGACGATCTCCTCCAAGCTCTCCGGCACCTATCAGAGCGCGATGATTGCGGCGGAGGACTATCCTGACAATATTTTTGTTGTAGACGGAAAATCCGCAGCAACCGGCTCCGGCATTTTGGCGGAGCTTGCCCTGCGGCTTGCGAACAGCGGGATGGAAGCCAAGGAGATCGCGGAACACCTCAACGAGGAACGGGAAAATGTCTGCCTGATCGCGCTGCTCGATACGCTTGAATATCTCAAGCGCGGAGGCAGAATTTCCAAGACCGTGGCATTTGCGGGCGGTATCCTCTCGATTAAGCCGGTCATCAGCTTGCAGGAGGGCGAGGTCGTCATGCTCGGCAAGGCGCGCGGCTCCAAGCAGGGGAATAACCTGCTCATCAAGCAGATCGAGGAGGTGGGCGGCGTGAATTACGACAAGCCTGTGCTGCTCGGCTACAGCGGGTTAAGCGATGTCCTGCTGCAAAAGTATATTGTTGACAGCGCTGCCCTTTGGGAGGGGAAACTTGCTGCGCTGCAAACCACGCAGATCGGCAGCGTGATCGGCACACACGCCGGACCCGGCGCAATCGTTGCGACTTTCTTTAAGCGAAAGAACTGAACAAAAAACGCCGCCGAGGGAATTGTATTTCCCTCGGCGGCAATATTATGATGCTATCGTTCTTCTCGGAAATAGGGCAGGCCCAAGGAAGCAGGCGGCTGCTTTTCGCGGTTGTTGCGGATGGAGCTGAGAATCAGCACCAAGAGGGTGACGACGTAAGGCAGAATCTTGTAGATCTGTGCAGGGATGAACGGAAGCTCCAAGCGCAGATACAGAATTTGCAGACAGCCGAACAGGAAGCTTCCCCAAATCGCGGAGGTCGGCTTCCACAGGCAGAAGATGACGAGCGCGACAGCGAGCCAGCCGACGCCGGACAGACCTTCGTGATTCCAAACGCCGCCCGCGATACCCGTGATATACGCCATGCCGCCGATGGCAGAGATGCCGCCGCCGATGACGGTTGCAAAATATTTATAGCGTGTGACGTTAATGCCCGCTGCGTCCGCCGTGGAGGGTGACTCGCCGACGGAGCGAAGGTAAAGTCCCTTGCGCGTCTTATTGAGGAAAAAAGCCATGCCGAGCGCCAACACAATGCCGATATAGGTCAGCAGACTGTGTTGAAACAGGATCGGACCGAGCACCGGAATATCACGCAAAAACGCGGGGAAGGGGGAAGACTCGAACGCCGCTTTCTGCACGATGGAGATGTAGCCGCCCTCATGGACGCGCATATATTCGCCCATGAACTGTCCTGCGCCCGTGCCGAAAATAGTCAGCGCAAGACCCGTGACGTTCTGATTGGCGCGGAGAGTGATCGTCAGAAAGCTGAACAGCAGCGCTGCCAGCGCGCCGACCAAGAACGCACAGACAATGGCGATCAGCAGACCGACAAGGGAGACGGCATTCTGCGGACCGACGAACTTCTCGTAGTAGAACGCACCGCCGAGGCCTGCCGCGCCGCCCATAAACATGATACCTTCGACGCCGAGGTTGAGGTTGCCTGATTTTTCGGTCAGAATTTCACCGAGCGTACCGAACAGCAGGGGCGTACCGTTAACGACGGAGAAGACAAACAGGGTTGTGATAAAAGCAAGAATTCCTTCCACGGCTTACCCCTCCTTTCGATGGTGGACGGAAAGACGGTAGTTGACGAAGAACTCGCAGCCGAGCATACACAGCAGAATGAAGCCCGTCAGAATTTCCGCAATGGTCGCGGGGACGTTCAGCGAGCGGTATGCTGTCAGTGCACCCTTCTCAAGGATTGCCAGCAGCGAGGCAATGACAATCATGGCGAAGGGATTGAGCTGTGCCAACCATGCGACGGTAATTGCGGTGAAGCCGACACCGCCGGCAACATTGGCGCTCAGAGTATGGTCTGCGCCCGAGACGATGATAAAGCCCACAAGACCGGAGATCGCACCCGAGAGGAACATCGTGCGCATCATGATCTTACCGACATTCATGCCGGCATAGCGTGCGGTGTTAGCGGAATCGCCTATAACGGCAATCTCATAGCCCTGCTTTGTATGCTGCATATAAAAGTACATCAAAACTGTCAGTACGAGTATAATAATCCAGCCGCAGTGGATGCCGAAAACCGTGGGGAGCTTCGCGGCATCCCCAAACATGGCGATCTTTTGGCTGCCCTTACCGCCGGGGCCGTTGTTTTCCCACGGACCGCCTTGGAGCCAACGGACGATACCAATGATAATATAGTTCATCATCAGTGTAAAGAGCGTTTCGTTGGTGTTCCATTTTGCCTTAAAAAAGGCAGGAATCAGCGCCCAAATGCCGCCGCAGACGATCGCGGCGATAGCCATAACTGGCAGCAGCAGATAAGCGGGCATGGAATCGGCAAAATTGAGCGCGAAGAAGGTTGCGCCGACCGCGCCTGCCGTGATCTGCCCTTCCGCGCCGATGTTCCAAAAGCGCATCTTGAAGCACGGCGCGATTGCCAGTGCACAGCCGAGCAGGGGAATGACAATCTTGATAGTCTGACAGAGATAGACAGACGAGCCTGTCGCGCCTTCGATGATCGTGGCAAAGGTGTCGATCGGAGAATAGCCGAGTGCGGCGAGCATTATACTGCCGATCAACAGTGCCAGAATAATCGAGCAGAGCCGGATCAGCCAAACAAAAACGGGATTCATTGCGTCTGTACGCTTGGCAAGACGGATGCTCGGCAAAGAAGCGTTACGCATTGACTTCACCTCCCTGAACCTGCGTCATCAAAAGTCCGATCTCCTCCTTGGTGGCTTTGCGTGCATCGACAATGCCGCTGACCTTGCCGCCGCACAGGACGAGAATTCGGTCACAAAGCTCAAGCAAGACATCCAGATCCTCTCCGATATAGACGACTGCAACGCCTTTCGTTTTTTGTTCGGTCAAAAGATTGTAAATAGTATATGAGGTATTGATGTCGAGACCACGCACGGCGTAGGCGGTCAGAAGCACCGACGGCGACGAGGCGATCTCGCGCCCGACGAGCACCTTTTGCACATTGCCACCTGACAAACGGCGCACCGGCGTGGAGATGCCAGGTGTGACCACCTCCAGCTCGTCCATAATTTTTGTGGCGAGTGCGGTTGGTTCTTTGCGGTGCAAAAGGAAACCGCGACCGTTTTTCCAGCTTCGGAGCATCATGTTGCCGGTCATGCCCATACTACCGACCAGACCCATGCCGAGACGATCTTCGGGCACGAATGCCATCGCGACACCTGCCTTACGAATCTGCGCCGGCGTTTTGCCGACCAACTCGCTCTCCGCGCCTTCTTTGGGAGTGAAGCGTATGCTTCCGCTTTGCACAGGGTAAAGACCCGTAATGGCTTCAAGCAGCTCGCGCTGACCGCTGCCCGCGATGCCGGCAACGCCTAAGATTTCGCCGCCCATCGCAGTGAAGCTCACGCCGTCGAGACGCTTGATGCCGAGGTTGTCCACGCAGGTCAGACCTTCGATCTTCAGGCGCGGCATCGGATCGACGGGCAGCGGGCGGTCTATGTTGAGGCTCACGGAATGCCCAACCATCATGTCCGTCAGGGACTGCGCCGTCGCGTCTGCGGTGTTGACTGTGCCGATGTAAGCGCCCTTGCGGAGCACGGCGACCTTGTCCGAGATCGCCAGCACCTCGTGGAGCTTATGCGTGATCAGAATGATTGCCTTGCCGTCGGCGCGCATATTGCGCAGAACGTCAAATAAACGGTCGGTCTCCTGCGGGGTCAGCACTGCCGTCGGCTCGTCGAGAATCAGAATTTCCGCACCGCGGTAGAGGACTTTGACGATCTCAACGGTTTGCTTCTGCGAGACGGAGAGATCGTAGATTTTACTGTTCGGGTCGAGATCAAACCCGTATTTCTGGCAGATTTCCGACACGCGCTGACAGATCGCAGTTCGGTCGAGCCGCCCGCGCTCATTTAAGCCGAGGACGATATTCTCTGCTACGGTCAGCACATCGACCAGCTTGAAGTGCTGGTGAATCATGCCAATGCCGTGTGAGAATGCGTCCTTTGGGGAGTGAATGCGGATCTCCTCGCCGTTTTTGAGAATATGACCGTTGTCGGGCATATAAATGCCCGAGAGCATATTCATCAACGTGGTCTTACCGCTGCCGTTTTCCCCGAGCAGACAGAGCACCTCGCCGCCGTTAATCGTCAGATTGATATTGTCGTTCGCAACTACCTTGCCGAATCGCTTCGTGATATTGACCAGTTCGACCTTGCATTTCGGCTCCAAAGCAATCATCCTTTCTGTGTTGGAATCGGGAAGTCTCCTGCCTGACCGTCCTGCGCGCAGGTGCGGATCGCATCCGCCGTCGGATGCAGCAGTCCCTGCTGCTTTGCGGACAGGGCAGGAGAGATTATCAATTTAGAAAAGGTCGGGACAAATGCCCCGACCTTTTCATAATGTCAGAAGATCAGTTTTCTGAGGTGATGCCCTCAATGATCCAGTAGAAGTACGGCGCGGAGGTCTTTCCGTCTTCAACGTCGGATTCTTTGAAGAACTCGCCTTCCTTCATCTCGAGAGTGTCGGGTGCGTCCGCACCGTAAGCAGTGCCGGTGCCGACCCACGGACCTGCGAAGACATTGATGCTGCCGTCGGCAAGACCGGCGATGACCTCATCCATCTTTTCCTGCGTGCCGGGTGCTGCGATGGCACTGTTCAGCTCGGTCACAACGACCGCGCCCTCTGCCATGCCTGCCGTCCAGTCGCGGGAAATCGGCTCGCCCGCAAGCAGGCAGTCGAATACATATTCAAAATAGACGGACCAGTCAATGCGGCTGGAGATCAGGGATGCCTTCGGCGCAACACCGCTCATGTCGTTGTTATAGCCGACGTGGAACACGCCGTTTGCTTCTGCGACGGTTGCGGGCGTCGTATTATCGGAATGCTGAGAAATGAGGACGCAGCCCTCGTCGCAGAGCGCCTGAGCCGCATTGCCCTCGGCGGTTGCATCGGACCACGAGGAGACGTACTTGACAGTCATTGTGACTTCAGGGACAATGGAACGTGCGCCGAGATAGAAGGAAGTGAAGCCGGAGATAACTTCAGCGAACGGGAACGCGCCGACATAGCCGATCTTCGCCTGCTCGGGGGTAATGGTGCCATTGTCGATCAATTCCTTGATCTTCATGCCCGCGACAACACCGGCGACATAGCGGCCCTCATAGATGTCCGCGAACGCGTTGTGGCAGTTGTCAAGACCTGCAAACTGAGAGTTGAGGTTGGTGCAGCCGATGAACTGTACATCGGGATAATCCGGCGCGGCTTTCAGCATGAAGGGCTCGTGACCGTAGGAATTACAGATGACGACCTCGCAACCGCCCTCGGCAAGCTCGATGCAGGCGTCGGTGCAGCTATCGTCCTCACCGATGTTGGTGATGACTTCCCACTCAAGAGTGACGCCCTTGGCAGCCATTTTCTCGGTGACGGAATCCTTCGCGCGATAGAAATTGTAAGTATAGCCTTGGTCATTTTCGTCGCCGATGCAGACCATGCCGACTTTCAGAGTTTTGCCTGCAACAGGCTCGGTGGGTTCCGGATCGCTGGACTGCGTCCCGGAGGTCTGTGAGTTGTTGCCGGCATTGGCAGACTCCTTTTCTTCTTCCTTAGCGCAGCCGACAAAGAGCGCCGCGATCATCGCAAGCGCAAGAACAAGTGCTAAGATTCTTTTCATTTCCTTTTCCTCCTTAAAGATACTGCGGGTAGACCCGCGGATTGTTGCAGTACTTATTGTGGAAACCCCGTACTGCATAACATAAATATACACAACACTGCGGAAATAAACAATAGTTTTTTCTGAAAAAAAGCGGTTGACAAAAATTTTTGTAGATATCCTCAAAAATTTTGCTCAAAAAATGAGCAAAGTGACGAAAAAAACCTCTCCATCGTTGACGGGACGCATATACTATTATAAAATATATCCCCGTTGCATGCCTGTAAAAAAAGAGTCAAAAAAACGAAAAACAGCAAAAAAACTTCTTGACAAATGGAAGAAGGCGTGGTAGTATATCAGAGCTGTCCGCGAGAGCAGCGATGTACCTTGTAAATTAAACAACGAGAAACATGAACAAACACCTTGGACAATTTTGATTGAAAAAACAAAGTTGTTCTTGAGACATGTCAA
>JAEDOK010000076.1 GCA_016302005.1 Oscillospiraceae bacterium
TATACCCCTCACCGTCTGTCGGTGTGCCGTTGGCGGAGGCCAGCGTTACGGTGTCTCCGACATAGCATGTTGTCGTGCCGCTGACCGTCACGCCCTTCGGGACAATATAGGTGATCGTCGCAACAGACCTCGGTGCAAAGATGATCGTCACGGTGCAGTTCGCATTCACATTGCTGACAGTAAAGGTATTGCCGCTCTGCGTCACGGTCGCTGCGCCTGCGGGAGAGACTTCGTAACCCGAGACCATATAGCCGTTCTCCGGCGTTGCGGTGATCGTCCTGTCGTTCTGCGACACTGTGCCGAATGCTTCATCATTGGCGCGTGCCGTGACCGTATACTGCGGCGCGGAGTTTTTCGCCTCACCGGACGGAGTGACCATATCGGTGGGGATCTCCTTTCCGAAGAGCAGCCAAGCATATTCGGGGTAGTCGATAAAGACATTGCGATTTCCTTGGATTCGCTCGACGGCGTCATTTCTGCCCATCTCCCAAGTATCCACGGGATCCATCTCGCACCACGCAAGGAGGGTGTCGAGGTTTTCAATGACCTTCAAGCCGTTGTCTCCGCCGTTATTAACATCGTCAGAATCCAAAGCAGGGAGATTCTCTTTCTTTACATCCGAGTAGAGATTGGGCTGCTGCCAGCGGACATAGACATACAGCAGGATACGCGCGGTATCGCCCTTGACGTTGTCGTTTGGCTCGAAGATATCCTCCGTATATCTGCCGCCGAGATTGCCCACCTCGTCATAAACAAGTGTGCCGCCCGCCGCCGTGCCGTAAGGACGATGCCAGTGTGGGGTCTTGTTGATGTAAGCGCTGACAGGGCGAAGGTGGTGTCGATCCGCACCGCCGTTGATTTGGTAGAACGAGGCGCGCGATTTCGGCCAGACATGCTCTCTGTTGAAGTAGCTTCCGTTCCATTTCGCCGTGCGTCCCGCCCAAAGGCAGCTCATTGTTCCGTCATACACACCGTTTTGCGTGTCAGTATAGGCAAAGTCTTTGTTCAGGGAGTCGTAGCTGTAATACTCCGTCTGTGTCGAGGACATCAGAGTATAGAGCTTTTGATACAGCGGATTATTCTGCGTCGCGGCATAGGAATCAGTCGCATTTTGCGCACCGTCCAGCTCTTTCAGCAGGTCGTAAGAATAGTCGTCCGTATAATACGCCTTCGCCTGCGCCGAAAGCGCAGTGCATACCACATCGCGCTGCCCCGGGTTGGCGATCTTGCTGCCCGTCGCCGCCTCAACCGGAAGGAGGCACGCAGTCAAAACGGCAAGCAGCAAGAGAATGGATAAGAATCGTTTTGTGATATGTTTCATCTTGAGCTCCTTATAAATGATTTGCATTTCTGTGGGCGTAAAACCATGTCCCCACTGTATTTGTTATGAAATGGCGTCTCTTTTGTCTTACGAATTGCAATACTCCAAAAGCAGTTGCAAGACAGCCTTGCAGGCTTCTAAACGATTCTCCTCCCGTTTGCCTCGCAGCGTCAGCTTTTTGCATCGCTTCCCGCCTTGCGAAGAGATAGCGACATAGATTTCTCCGACATTCGGATTCTTTTCGTCCGCGCCGGGACCTGCGTTGCCGGTGGTAGACAAGGCAAAATCCGCGCCGAAACGTTGTCTTGCGCCCTGCGCCATTTGCAGCGCTGCTTCCTCGCACACCGCACCTTTTTCCCGCAGAAGTGCGGCGTCCACGCCCAAAAGCTTTTCCTTCACTTCATAGGCATAAGAAATCACGCCGCCTAAATATGCCGCAGATGCGCCCGGCACATCGGTCAGGAGCTTTCCTAACAGTCCGCCCGTGCAACTCTCCGCCGTGGCAAGGGTCTTGCCCTGCGCCGTCAGCAGATGAATGACCCGTACTGCCTCATCCATGATAGCGTACCTTCACAAGCTCCGTATTTTGCAGCGCGCGCTCGATCAACCCGTCAAAGTCCAGCTTTTCGCAGGCGTGATCGACCTGCCCCTTGGTGGGCTTTGTCTTGGGATGGCGCGGCGTAAAGACCGTGCAGCAGTCCTCATAGGGCAGAATGGAAGTCTCCATCGTGCCGATTTTTCGCGCAATCGTGACGATTTCCTCCTTGTCCATGCCGATGAGCGGCTGGAAGATCGGCAGCTCGACGCAAGCGCCCGTCACTGCCATCGCCTCCATCGTCTGAGAGGCGACCTGTCCGAGGTTTTCGCCCGTGACAAGGCAGCCGCAGCCGTGGTCGCGTGCAATGCGTTCGGAGATCATCATCATAAAGCGGCGCATGATAAGCGTAAAATACTCCTCGGGGCAGTTGTCACGAATGGCCTCCTGAATTTCGGTAAAGCCGACGATATTCACGGTCATCCTGCCGCAGTAGCGCGTCATCAGACGGGCAAGCTCCAAAACCTTGTCCTTGGCAAGCTCGCTCGTGTAGGGATAGGAGAAGAAGTGAACGCATTCCAGTTCCACGCCGCGCTTGGCGATCATATAGCCGGCAACGGGAGAGTCGATGCCGCCCGAGAGCAGCACCATTGCGCGCCCACCCACGCCGGTCGGCAGTCCGCCTGCACCCTGCTCGGCAGGCCCGTGGACATAGGCAGCGCGGTCGCGTACCTCGACAAAGACCGTGTAGTCCGGATGATGCACATCGACGGTCAGGCTCGGGATCGCCTCGGCAATGCGCCCGCCGATCTCCTGCGAAAGCTGAATGGAATTGAGCGGGAAACGCTTGTCCGACCGTTTGGACTCGACCTTGAAGGAGCTTGCCATGCGCAAATCATCCCCAAGGTATTCCATCGCGGTAGCAAAGATCGCGTCCAAGTCTTTCTCACAGGGGCGGCAGCGGCACAGGCTGACCACGCCGAAGATCGTATGGCAGGCGTCCCACGCACCGTCAAGGTCGCAAAGCTCGTTCTGCGGCTCGACATAGAGTGTAGACTGCATAATACGCACGCTAAACTCACCAAAAGGGCGCATCCGCCGCGCCACATTGGTCTTTAAGCGGTTCTCAAACTGAAAGCGATTGCCGCCCTTCAGGACGATTTCGCCCAATTTCAGCAAAAACATTTCATTCATATCGGACCCTCAATTTTGATAGATTTCATACTGCCGGATTCCTATTTTGTGTAATTTCACTGTGAAAAACCGATTTTTCTCGTTTCTTTCACCTTCGGCTGTTCTCCTGTCAGCTCTTTTGTCGCTGCATTTAGATCATCTACCGTCAGTTCGATCTGAGAGATATCACTTACCTGACAGCGATCGGCGGCATTGCTCCAAACGCGTTCAAAGAGATTCCGCACGAAACGCGCATTGCCAAAGGATTTTGCTTGCAGCACTGCGTCGGGCAGGTCGTCATAATAGCGCTTGGAAGCCGTCTCGAACTCCTCCGTAACGCGGAATTGTGCGTGGCACATATTCATGAAAATCTGATGCAGCTGTTCTCTGGAGTAGTTTGGGAAACGAATCGTATAGGGAACACGACTGGCAAGTCCGGCATTGGCGCTCATCAGTTCATCCATATCGTCGGGATAGCCCGCCAAAATCACGAGCAGATCGTCGCTGTGGTTTTCCATTTCCGCGATAAGCGTGTCGATCGCCTCTCTGCCGTAGTCATTGCCGGAGTAGCCGTCCCGATAGAGGGAATAGGCTTCGTCGATAAACAGCACCGAGCCGTATGCTTGACGGCAAATTTCCGTCGTTTTGGGCGCGGTATGTCCTACATAGCTGCCGCACAAATCTCTGCCCTTATGTTCAAAAAACTTGCCGATGCGCAAGATCCCGTTTTCGTTGAGGAGCTTTCCCAGGATCCGTGCCACGGTTGTCTTGCCGGTGCCGGGATTGCCGACAAACCGCATATGGATGCAGGGTCTGTGCTGTATGTCGCTTTTGTTCGACAGGATCACCTGCCGCAGAATCCGATTGAGCTGTTTCTCGATCTCCTCCATACCGACCATCGAACCGAGCATCTCCATGCCGCTGAGCGCTTCGGCTTCTCTTTGCGGCACAAAGCCGCGCAGCGCTTCACTGACGATCATCTTCTCGTTTTGCTGATGCTCTGCGGAATACAATTCCGTGCATCTGATCATTTCGTTCGCAACTTTACGGATCGTATGAAGCCCGTAGAAGAAGCCATCCGCATGTTCCAGGGTGACCCGTTCTTCAAACAGCTCCCAGCTCGCCTCGTCTGCGGTAAAACCATATTGCTTCAAATACTGCGCCGCGATTGCCCGCTGTTCCTCCGGCGTAAACGGAGGGATCTCCACCACGCGCGTCGTAATGATATCGTCCAAGTCGTGCTGTACGTCCCTCCGCGCATCCGGCTGCGCGACCTTGCAGCGGAATACAATCACGCTTTTTTCATTAGCTTGCGCCAATGTCATTAAGAAGCGCTTAAACGCGGAGGACATCATTTTGCCTTGCCACTGGGTAATATCAAAAGAGAGAATTCTATGTGCCTCCATCGCATATTTTGCGCTCTCGGCAAGACGGTGCAGCTTATCCTTCGCCTCCGATTCCTCCGGAGACGGCAGCTCGAACTCCGCCACCTCCTTCGGCGCATCAAAGAGCTTTAATTCCGTCAAAAGCTCCGACAGCAGCTCCAGCGCGGTGGTATACCCACAGCCGGGGGCGGCGAAGAACAGATACGCCTCAGAGAAAAATGCCTTCTGTGTTCTGTTTTGCCGAATGATCTCCGCGCGCTTCGCGATCTCATGGCAGAGCTTTTTGTAATCCTCAGCGCCGACCAGCGCGTCGATCTTTGCAATTGCGCTTTTCTCCTCACACGCAGAGGTTTCCGCTGTCTCGTCTGCTAGCGTACTGTTCTCTTGCGCTGCCTCGGTCGTGTCCTCCTCCAACCTCTCGATTGCGTTGTCCTCCTCCGTCTCATCCGAGTTCTCCACAGGTTCCTCCGCTGTGCTTTCTCCGCCTTTCCCGGCGATATATTGCTGCAACGCAGCAAGCTCATCCGGAGCTTCGGTTGAAGGCGCTTTATTCTCCGTTTTCTGCGGTGCAGGCTTCTCCTCTTCACCATTGACCGTGATTGTATATATACTCTTTTCCTCCGCGTCTGCGCGGAATATCTCAGCAGCAAGCTCCTGCACCGCATCCGCCACTGCTTCCTTTGTCATATCAACACGGATTTCCAAAGTACAGTCAAAAAACGACTGCGCCTTTACCTGCACTGATTTTTCAAAACGGTTTTTGCATACCGAGACAAATCGCTGCATCAGAATGCCTCTTGACAGATTTCCGGAGCAGACCCAATCCCGATCCAATTTTACATATATGCGCATTGTTTTACCCCCTTATTTCATTTAATAAGAAAGGCAAGCCGGACGAAGGATCTTCGTCCAGCTCGCCGCAAAGAACATCGCTGATTGAATCAGAAAATTACTGCCACATTGCCTTCATGAACTCGGGATATGCTTCGTCAATGATGCCGACCATGCGTCTGACAAGCTCGATGCACTCCTCGCCGACGGAGTCGTAATCGACAACGGCATCCATCTCGGCAATGACATCGCGATCGGAGTCAAGGTAGAACTTTACCCAGCGGAATCTGGCATTGAGCGCATTGCACGCCAATAAACCGGCTGCGAACTTATCCTCCTTAAAGGACGCAATCTCGAAGGAATAGATTTGCACAGTATTGGAGTCGTTCTTGTCAAATGCGACAATAATCGCAATTGTCTTTAAGTTGTCTCCGCTGTAGCGAACCGAAACCTTTCTTTCATCCAGTTCTTGATACTTGATCCCCTGCTGATCCATGCAGCGCATAAACTCAGTTTTATACTTTGACACTGAAATACTCCTCCTCTTTAATATTTTGCTTGTCTATTTGTAAGTATACCATTTCGCTGAGAGTTTGTAAAGACCTTTTTCGACGGAAGAATCGATTAATTTATGAAAAATGCCGACAGGAAACTCGTTCTTTCACCGTGGCCTTGTTTTTCTCTGTTTGGGTCGTCTAATCAACCTATTTCACGAATTGATAACTTCGGTACTGGATTGCCTCCGCGAGGTGCTGGGGCTGAATTTCGGTGCTTCCGTCCAAGTCCGCAATCGTCCGTGCGACCTTGCGGATGCGGTCGTAGCTCCTTGCGGTCAGTCCGAGCGCGTCAAACGCCTGACGCATCAGCGTCGCACAGGCTTCATCCAGGTCACAGTAGCGGCGCAGCTCCGGCGTCTGCATATTCGCATTGCAATGGCAGCGACTGTGTCCGAAGCGCTCCCGCTGAACGCTTCTCGCCGCCTCCACGCGCTTTTTGATTGCAGAAGACGGCTCCGGCGCGGCGTGTCTGCGCAGCTCGTCAAAGTTGAGCGCCGGCACCTGCACGATGATGTCAATGCGGTCGAGCAGAGGTCCCGATATGCGCGAAAGATACTGATTGACCGATGCCTGCGTACAGACGCAGCGCCCCGAGGGATCGCCGTACCAGCCGCAGCGACAGGGGTTCATCGCGCAGACAAGCTGAAATTGACTGGGAAAGGTCGCCGCGCCGCTGGCTCTCGAGATCGTCACAACGCCGTCCTCCAGCGGTTGGCGCATGACCTCCAAGGTCTCCTTGCGGAATTCCGGCAGCTCGTCCAAAAACAGCACACCCTTATGTGCAAGAGAGATCTCTCCCGGGTGCGGGATCGTGCCGCCGCCCGTCAAGCCCGCTGCGGAGATCGTATGGTGCGGCGAACGGAAGGGTCTGCGGCGAATCAGCGGCGATTCCGGCGGGAGCAGCCCCATCACGGAATGGATCTGCGTGACCTCCAGCGCTTCCTCCCGCGTCATATCCGGCAGGATCGAGGGCAGGCGCTTTGCCAGCATACTCTTGCCCGAGCCCGGAGGTCCCACCAAAAGGACATTGTGCGACCCCGCCGCCGCAATTTCCAGCGCCCGCTTGACATTTTCCTGCCCCTTCACGTCGGCAAAGTCGGGCAGGTTCTCCGTATCCTCCCGTGGAACCCAATGGGGTTCCGGCGTGATCTCGATCTCTCCCCGCAAATGCGCAATGAGCTGACGCACCTCAACAACGGGAATGACCTTGATCTCCCCTGCCAGCGTCGCTTCCTTTGCGTTCGCTGCCGGGACATAGAGCGTTCGGAAGCCCGCCTTCTGCGCCGCGATCGCCATCGGCAGCACGCCGTTCACGGGGCGCAGCTTCCCCTCCAAGCTCAGTTCTCCCAAAAACGCCGACGGTTCCTTCGGGATTCTGCAAACCTCCGTCGCCGCGAGGATGCCGAGCAGAATCGGCAGATCGTACAGTGTGCCGGACTTCTTCGTATTGGCAGGCGCGAGATTCAGGGTAATACGGCTGACGGGAAATTTGAACCCGCTGTTCTTGATCGCAGCACGAACGCGTTCCCTTGCCTCCTTGACCGCCGCATCGGGCAGCCCGACGATATCAAACGCAGGCAGCCCGCTGGAAATAAAGCACTCCACCGACACCGGATATCCACTGATACCGCTCAGTCCCATGGAATCCAAGCGAGAGATCACAGCAATTCCCCCCTCTGAAAAAGCGAAATCCGTACGGACGCTCAAACGCCGCCACTGTCGCCTTCTTTACTCTTTTTTATCATACAGCAAAATGATCTTAAAAACAATTCTATTTTTTGCTTCTTGTCATCATTTCAAAAATTTTCGTTAAATTTCCGCAAAATCTGCTGCTTGGTGCGTTTTTCTGATTTACAAAACCGAAAATCGGTGGTAGAATGAAGGTGTCTGCAAATCAATACTTTTTTAGGAGGTATTTCATTTTGGCAAGAAAACTCAAGACAATGGACGGCAATACCGCCGCCGCGCATGTCAGCTACGCCTTTACCGAGGTAGCCGGCATCTACCCCATCACCCCCTCCAGCCCGATGGCGGACTATGTCGACCAGTGGTCGGCGCAGGGTCGCCTGAACATCTTCGGCAACCGCGTGAAGGTCGTTGAGATGCAGTCCGAGGCGGGCGCATCCGGCACCGTGCACGGCTCTCTCGCCGCCGGCGCTCTGACCACAACCTACACCGCTTCCCAGGGTCTGCTGCTCATGATCCCGAATATGTATAAGATCGCTGGCGAGCTGCTGCCGGGCGTGTTCCACGTCTCCGCCCGTACCCTTGCCACCCATGCGCTGAACATCTTCGGTGACCATTCCGACGTTTACGCCTGCCGTCAGACCGGTTTTGCAATGCTCTGCGAGACCAACCCGCAGGAGGTCATGGACCTTGCCCCTGTGGCGCACCTTGCCGCCATCAAGGGCCGCGTGCCGTTCATCAACTTCTTTGACGGCTTCCGCACCTCCCACGAGATCCAGAAGATCGCCATTTGGGACTATGAGGACCTGAAGGAAATGTGCGACATGGACGCCGTCGCCGCGTTCCGCAAGCACTGCCTGAACCCCGAGCGTCCCGCCATGCGCGGCTCCCACGAGAACGGCGACACCTTCTTCCAGCATCGTGAAG
>JAEDOK010000077.1 GCA_016302005.1 Oscillospiraceae bacterium
TACCACGTCGCTTCGCTCCTCGCAATGACACGTCGGGGACTTTTTCGACACGCTGAGTGGGCTTTGCCCACGCAGACAGAGCCGCTGATCCAACAGGACATGTCCCCGCCCTACAAGCGGCTGCAAATCAATGAGGAGGAGACATTGATGAAAACAACATTTTTCCGTTTTTCGGCTTTGGTACTTATTCTATCGCTGCTGCTGTCCGTTGGCGCGGCGGCGGCAAACGCCGACGACTATGACATTCCCAATGACTGGAGTCATGACGCTCTCGTTTTCGCGGTGGAAAACGACATTCTGCGCGGTGACGAGCATCAAAAGCTCAACCCGCAGAAAAACATCACCCGCGCGGAAATGGCGGCGGTGCTGGTGCGTCTGCTCGGCGCAAGCGACCGGAGCGATCTATCCGCTTTCCCCGATGTCGATCCCGACGCGTGGTACTATGACGAGCTGAGCGCCGCCTACGCTGCGGGGATTTTCGGCGGTTCCGACGGGAAAATGCTGCCCAACTCCCCCATCACGCGCGAGCAGGCGGTCGTTGTGCTTTGCCGCGCCTTTGGCAGCGTTTCGTACAATCGCACCGCCTATACCGCCTTCTCCGACGGCAAAACGGTCTCCGCCTACGCCCGCGACAGCGTAAGTGCGCTTCGGGAGCTGGGTCTGCTGAGCGGCTATGAGGACGGCACCCTCCGTCCGCAGTCCCATATTACCCGCGCCGAGATCGCGCAGCTTCTTTATAATATCTTAGACTGCATTGCCGACACACCCGACGAGCTCCCCGCAAGCGGCACCGTCCTCTATCGCGGCACGCAGCCCCTTCCGAATGAGCTGAAGCTGAACGGCACGCTGATCCTCGCCCAGTCCGCGCCGGCTGTGCTCGCGCCGACCGATTGGGAGATCCGCGACGCTCTGGTCCTGCGCACGGGGACGGACACAAACGCCGATTTGACAAACGTCACTACACGGGAGCTGGTCTGCGCGCCCCTCGGCGGCAAGGTCAGCGGCGCGGCGGACAAGGTCTTCCTCTGGGGCGTTGCGTCGTCCTACACCGGCAGCGCCAAGCAGCTCACCGTCTTAGGCGGCAGCCACACCTTTACCGGCAGCTCCGAAAATCTGACGGTACGAGCGGGCACGCTCACCCATCAAGGCGACAGCAAGACGGTCGCTTTAGACGAGAATACACGCCTCGTCTTAAACGGCGGCGCGGAGTCCGTCGTGATCGACGGCAACGGCGTACGTTTGACGGTGAGCGGCAGGGTCGACGCAGTGACCGTCAACGGCAAGAACGCTGTGCTTGACGGCAGCGGCTCAGTCGGAACCCTCACGATCCAAGCGGAGAATTGCAGCGCAAAGCTTCCCTGTGACACCGTAGACGATGTGTGGTATGAGACTTATCAGAAGGAGCATGACGCTGCGCTGAAAACAGTGCAGACCATGCGCGTTGCCTGCACGGTGCAGCGTGCGACGGCGATTTATAAAAATCAGAATTTCACCGGCTATCTCCGCGACCTCCCCGTCGGCACAACGGTCTACAACGAATGGCATCCCTCAGGGGACGCGTTCTATGTCTCGCTGGAGGACGGCACAAAGGGCTGGGTGCCCCGCTGGGACTGCTACATCCCCGACGACACCGTAACGACGGACGGAACCCTCGATTACTCCAAGGCGACAAAGGAGGGCTTTGTCGATCTGCGCGGCTACGACAGCAAGACGGACTATCTCGTCTGGATCAGCCGCTACACGCAGAAGGTCATCGTTTTCCAAGGGAAAAAGGGCGATTGGGAGGTAATCCGTACCTTCCCCTGCTCCTCGGGCGCGAACAACACCCCGACCCCGGAAGGCATTTACACGATCAACAGCCGCACCTGGCGATGGAATTTCGACTACTACTATGTTGACAACGTCTCCATTTTCAGCGGCGGTCATGCGTTCCATTCGATCCTGATCGACTACGGCGGGAATGTATTTGACGGCAGAGTGGGCATCCCCCTCTCCCACGGCTGTGTCCGTATGCTGCCCGACGATTGCAGATACATATACAGCCTCCCGATGGAGACGAGAGTTATTGTTTATTGATCTATGCATACAGCAACCCCCGACCGCGTTTTGACGGTCGGGGGTTGGTGTTTTTTGTGAAGAGTGAAAAGTGAATAGTGAATAGGTGTTTGCAGAATGGTAGACGGTGCAGATAGGGCGGGTTTGTATGCCGCCGGCAGCGCCTGCACGAGATTGCACCCGCAGGGGGTACGCCGCATCCGTAGCGCTCCTTCGTCGCGAACGGCTGCGCTGCCACGGCGCAAGCGCCTCGCAATGACATAATAGGCTACCCTTTTTGTCATTGCGAGACCGGTGCGCACATTACCCGCAGGGGGATACGCCGCATCCGTAACGCTCCTTCCTCGCGAAAGACTGCGCACCGGTCGTGGCAATCTCAGGTTGTAGGTTTGTACGCACTTGCTACTGCCTGCACGAGATTGCACCCGCAAGGGGTATGCCGCATCCGTAACGCTCGTTCCTCGCGAACGGCTGCGCTACCGCGTCGCTTCGCGCCTCGCAATGATATGGTGGGGTAGGTTGTACGCAGTCAGTGGTTCCTGCACTGGCTTATGACTGTCCCCCGCCCTACAGAGTATGTTCTCTACCGCGCATGATAGGTCAAGCCCTTCGGGTAGAAGAAGCGGATCGCGTTCGGCACGACCTCGAAGGTCGCTTCCTTGCGCATGAGCAGCTCGCCGTCTAAATTGACCTCGCTTTTATCGTCGCAGCGGATCACGACGCGCTTGCACTGAAAATGCCGGATCAGATCGGGAAGCTGCGCGTACTGCCCCTTTTTGTACTTGCCGACCACATTTGCCACCGTCGCACGGGAGACAGCCTTCACCAAAAGCACTTCCAGCAGTCCGTCATCCGGCTCTGCCTCCGGCACGGGGTTGAAGCCGCCGCCGTACCAGCGCCCGTTGGCAATGCAGATCAGCGTCTGCCGCCCGTCGTAGGTCTCGCCGTCGATCTCGACGACATAGTGCCGATGTACGCCCTTGACGAGATTTACCCCCGTCGAGAGGACATACGCGCCGGAGCCGCTGACAAGGGGAAGGCGTTTATACTTGCCGATGGAGGTGCCGATGCGCGCGTCAAAGCCGATCGAGCAGATATTCAGCGCGTATTGCTCCCGTCCGCAGCGGATCAGGTCGAAGCTCGCCACATCGGCGTCGAGCAGTCTGCCGAGATCCCGAAATGCTGCGGGGTCGGAGAAAATGCGGATAAAATCGTTGCCGGAGCCGCCGGGGAAATGGGTGACCGCCGCGTTGCGATAGCCCACCGCGCCGTTGACGACCTCGTTCAGCGTGCCGTCGCCGCCGCAGGCATAGATGCGCACGGGGTCACCCGTCGCGGCTGCCGCCTGCGCAATGCGCGTGCAGTCGCCGGGGGCGCGGGAGACCAAGATCTCATAGGCGAGGCAGCGCTTATCACACGCCTCGCGAATCTTTTGCGTGAACTCACCCGTATGGTCATATTTTCCCGCCGCAGGATTGATGATAAACAGATGCTTCATCGCGTCGCCCCCCTTTTAAAAATACATATACACATTACATTGCAGTCTACCGTTATAGAGCTTGCGCTTTTTGGTCGCCTGCTTGCCGAAAAAGTGCTCGAACTCTGCCTCGGAGGAGATGATATACTTTTTCCAGCCGTCGGCGAATTTCAGATGCCGTCCAAAGGCGCGCACGAGCTGCTGTGCCGAACGCTGCTCCAGCATCCGCTCGCCGTAGGGCGGATTACAGACCAGGACGCCGCTGTCACAGGGCAGGCTCATCTTCGTCGCGTCCGCCTCGCGGAAGTCGATGTATTTCGCGACGCCCGCCTTCTTCGCGTTGGCAATGGCGATGGAGAGGGTGGCAGGGTCGATATCCGTGCCTAAGATGCGGTACTCTCCACGGAACTCCAAATCCTTTGCCTCCTGCCGCGTCTGCGTCCAGACCTCATTGGGAACGCACGCCCATTTCTGCGCGGCAAAGTCGCGGTTTAAGCCCGGGGCGCGGTTTAACGCGGTGAGCGCGGCTTCGATGACGATGGTGCCGGAGCCACAGAAGGGATCCCAGAAAAAATCCCTGCCGCGATAGCGGGAGAGGTTGACGAGCGCCGCCGCCATCGTCTCGTGCAGCGGCGCCTCGTTGCCGACCGCGCGGTAGCCGCGCTTATGCAGACTGACGCCGGAGGTATCCAAAAAGACCTCGCAGAGATCCTTCATGATGGAGAAGCGGAGCTGATAGGTCTCCCCCGTCTCGGGCAGCCATGACAGACCGTATTTCGCGCCGAGGCGGTCCACGGCAGCTTTTTTGGCGATCGCCTGACAGTCCGGGACGCTGTGGAGCTGCGAGTCTAAGCTGTAGCCCTTGACGGGGAACGCGCCCTCCTTCGGGATAAAGCGCTCCAGCGGGATCGCCTTTACGCCTTGATACAGCTCCTCAAAGCTCCTCGCGGGAAACCGCGCCAAAAGCAGCATTACGCGCTCTCCCATACGCACACGGACATTCGCACGCGCCATATCCGCAAAGCTGCCGTCGAAAAACACGCGGCGGTCCTCTACGCGGACATTTTCCAGCTTCATACGCCGCAGCTCGTCGCCGACTAAGCCCTCTAAACCGAACAGGCAGGGTACTGCCATTGTGTATTTTTCCATAGATCCCCCAAATATTGATGCAGCAAGGTGGAGCAGGGATATGTCCCCCGCCCTGCATCGGCTGTTTCGTTTCACTTATTTTATTATACCGAATCGAGCGGGCTATTGCAATGGCAAATGCAGGGTTTTGACAAAAAATGACACGACATGAACCCCAAGAAAGACTATTGACTTTCCCCTCGGTTGTGCTAAACTAAGAGGCAGAAGGAGGTGGACGCGATGCCCCCATTGGAATGGATCTGGCTTGCCGCTTTGGTCATCTTTGCCATCCTGGAAGCTGCCACAAGCACCTTAGTGTCTCTATGGTTTATCGGCGGCTCCTTGACGGCGATGATCGCCGCCCTGTGCGGCGCGGATATCTGGCTGCAGATCCTGCTGTTTTTCGCCGTCTCCGCGCTGTTGCTCGTCGCAATACGCCCTTTGGCGAAAAAATGCCTGATCCCAAATGCGCAGGCGACCAACGCCCGCGGCAATATCGGCAAGCGCGCCGTCGTTACCGAACAAATCGACACCCTGAACGGAAAAGGCGCGGTCAAAATTGACGGTGTCGAATGGTCCGCCCGTACGCAGAGCGAAGCACCGATCGAGGTCGGTGCGGTCGTCCGGATCACGGATATCATCGGCGCAAAGGTCTGCGTCGAGCCTGTAACAACAGAGGAGGAAAAAACATGAGTGAATTTTGGAGCAACTATTCCGCCACGATCATCATTGCGGCAGCCGTCGTTATCCTGTTTATTGTCATTATCAAGAACATCTGCATCGTTCAGCAATCCCGTGCCTATGTCATTGAGCGCCTCGGTGCGTTCTCGACGGTTTGGGAGGTGGGTATCCACTTTAAGATCCCCTTCATTGAGCGCATTGCCCGCCGCGTCAGCCTCAAGGAGCAGGTGCTCGATTACCCGCCCCAGCCCGTCATTACAAAGGACAATGTCACCATGCAGATCGACACGGTCGTCTATTTCCAGATCACCGACCCGAAGCTCTACACCTATGGCGTCGAGCAGCCGATGATCGCAATGGAGACGCTCACCGCCACCACCCTGCGTAACATTATCGGCGATTTGGAGCTGGATCAAACCCTCACCAGCCGCGATGTCATCAACACGAAAATGCGCGCCATTTTGGATGAGGCGACCGATCCGTGGGGCATCAAGGTCACGCGTGTCGAGCTGAAGAACATCCTGCCGCCGCAGGATATTCAGAACTCGATGGAGAAGCAGATGAAAGCCGAGCGTGATCGCCGCCAAGCGATCCTGCAGGCGGAAGGCACAAAGCACTCTCAGATCCTTGTGGCAGAGGGCGAAAAGGAATCCGCCATTCTCCGCGCGGACGCGGAAAAGCAAGCTGCCATCCTCCGCGCAGAAGGTCAGGCAGAGGCGATCCTCGCCGTGCAAAAGGCGACCGCAGAGGCGATGCGTCTGCTCAACGAGGCTTGCCCGAACGATCAGGTGATCAAGCTCAAGGCGCTCGAAGCCATGCAGAAGGTCGCAGACGGCAAGGCGACAAAGATCATCATCCCCTCCGACCTGCAGGGGCTTGCCGGGCTTGCCAACGGGCTGGTCGAATCCGTGAAGGAGCCGAAGCAGTAAATGGCAGCCAAGTCAAAAAAGCCGACGCCCCCCGCGCCGCGCCGCAGCGTGGCAAATCAACCGAGCCGCACAAGAAGCGAACGCTCCCGCGCCTTTCGGAAGAAGCTCTGGATCGCCATCGGCGCACTGCTTGCGTTTGCGGCGGTGCTGATCGTCATTCAGCTTTTCATTGACCCGTCGGAGTTGAAAAATCTGTTTTCCTTTTAGCAAAAACCCGCTTCCCTTCTTTATTCGGAGGGAAGCGGGTTTTTTCAGTGAACAGTGAATTGTGAATAGGTTATCCGGTCGGAATGCTCCGCACGGAGTGCGGATTCGTGAATGGCTGATGGCTTTCTCTGCATGAGCAGTGGTAATTCTCATCTTTAGGGGATGGAAAATGAGATTGCCACGTCGCTGCGCTCCTCGCAATGACACAGCGGGAGGCTTGTACGTGATCTGCCGCAGCCGACAATTTACCTATTCCCTGTTCACTATTCACCATTCACTATGAAACAACATTCTGCGGGGTGCCGTTCAAAAATGCGCGCAGGTTTTCTGCCGCGATGTGGTGCAGGCGCAGACGGGCTTCCTTCGGCGCCCATGCGATATGGGGCGTCAGATAGCAATTTGGCGCGGTCAGCAGCGGGTTATCCGCCGCGATCGGCTCCTTGGAAACGACATCCGCACCGTAGCCCGCAAGCTTGCCGCTTTTCAATGCGTCCGCAACCGCCTGCTCGTCGATCAAGCCGCCCCGGGCGGTATTGAGCAGGATCGCACCGTCCTTCATTTTTTCCAGCGCCGCCGCGTCGAGCATATGCAGGTTCTCCGCCGTCTGCGGGCAGTGGAGCGAAACGATGTCCGAACGGGCAAGCAGCTCGTCCGGCGTGACGAATTGCGCGCCCTCCGGCACGGGCTTTATATGCCTTGCCGTGACCAAAAGCCGCATCCCGAACGCCTGCGCGATGTTGCCCACCGCCTGCCCGATCGCGCCGTAGCCGACGATACCGAGGGTCTTCCCCGCAAGCTCCGTCAAGGGTGCGTTCCAGAAGCAGAAATCCGGACAGCGCTGCCACTGCCCCCCGTGCACCGCCTGCGAGTGCTCGCCCACATGCTGCGTCATTTCCAGCAGCAGGGCAAAGGTCATCTGCGCCACCGCGCCCGTGGAATAGCCGGGAACGTTGCAGACCGTGACACCGTGCGCCTTGGCTGCGGCAATGTCCACGATATTATAGCCCGTGGCGAGAATGCCGATCATACGAAGATTTTTACATTGCTCGAACACAGAAGCGTCCACGGGGGTTTTATTCAGAAACACGATCTCTGCGTCCCCGATGCGGGAGACGACCTCGTTCTTCGCCGTCCGCTCGTAGACCGTCAACTCGCCGAACCCGGCGATCTCCTCCCAGCTCACATCCCCCGGATTGGAGGCGTAGCCGTCTAAGATCACGATTTTCATCGGCATCACCAGTAGTTCTTCGCCGCCTTGCGCTGCACGACGCAATACCATACGATCACAGCCACCGGCATCACGATCATGCCCAGGTCGATGAGCCACGAATCAATGTGCAGCACAAAGCTATTGAGCGCAAGCAGCCCGCCGAGCAGGATCAGCGCAACACCCAGGATCAGCGCACGCGGGATGATATAGTCGATGAATTCCCCCGGGTCAAGACAGGCTGCCGGGTCACAGTTGCCGGGATAGAGGAATTTGTTCGGGAAAAGCATCTGCTCCTTCCGCAGGCGAATGGCGCTGTAGATCCCATAGATGCCGAAGCCGAAGAGCATAATGAGCATGAGACTGTCGAGCATATCCACCATGCCGTCCAGTGTGCCGCCCTGCTGCGCCGCCGCTTCGGTTGCCGCTTCGGTCGCCTCAGTCAAAAAAATCTTCAGGAAGCTCATAAAACCGACCTCCGTTGTTCAGAATGGTTTTATTATACCAGTCCCCCGTGACGATTGCAACCGATATCCGCGAAAAATCACCGAAATCCTCCGCGATGCTTGTAATGGGCGGAAAAATGTGATAGAATATTCTAAATTATGCGCGCTGAATCAGGATTGCATCTGTAGGGCGGGGACATGTCCCCGCCGGTGCAGGAACTGTCTGTTGGGCTA
>JAEDOK010000078.1 GCA_016302005.1 Oscillospiraceae bacterium
GCGAGGAGCGAAGCGACGCGGCAATCTCGTGCAGGAAGTACCAAGTGCGTACAAATCTACACCTTGAGATTGCACCCGCAGGGGGTATGCCGCATCCGTAACGCTCGCTCCTCGCGAACGGCTGCGCTACCACAACCGGTGTGCGCACTGGTCTCACAATGACATATGAGGGCAGCTAATCCGCATTTTTAAATCGTGCGGAGCACACCACAGTCATTCACCCTTAGTTCTTAGCTCTTAGCCCAAAGAGCAATTCCATAAACTAACCTAACAGAAATGAGGCGTATATCATGAAGCAATACAAACTCGGTATTCTCGGCGCGACCGGTGCGGTCGGCAGAGAGATGATGAAAATTCTCGCGGAGCGCAGCTTCCCCGTCAGTGAGCTGCACCTGTTCGCCAGCAAACGCAGCGCCGGCAAGGTCGTCGAATGGCAGGGTCGCCCCATCGAGGTCGAGGAGGCCTGCCCCGAGGCGTTCGAGGGCTTGGACATTGTCCTCGGCGCGGCGGAAGCCGACATCGCCAAGGAGATGGCGCCTTATATCGTCAAGGCAGGTGCGGTGTTCGTCGATAACTCCTCCGCCTTCCGTCTCGACCCGGCGGTGCCGCTGATCGTCCCGGAGATCAACCCCGAGGACGCGAACAATCACCACGGCATTCTCTCCAACCCCAACTGCTCCACCATCATCACGGTCACGGCGGTCAATGCGCTCAACGCCATTTCGCCCATCCGTGCGATGACCGCCTCCACCTATCAGGCAGTCTCCGGCGCAGGCGCAGGCGGACCCTTGGAGCTTGCCGAGGAGGTGGAAGCCCTGCGCACGGGCAAGCCCGTCGAGCCGAAGGTCTTCACCCATCAGATCGCCTATAACCTCATCCCGCAGATCGGCGGCGAACAGTTCGAGGGCTACACCAGCGAGGAGATGAAAATGCAGAACGAGGGAAGAAAGATCATGCACCTGCCCGACCTGCGGGTGAGCTGCACCTGCGTCCGTGTCCCCGTGGTGCGCAGCCATTCGATCTCCGTCTCGCTGCATTTTGACCGCCCGATCTCCGTCAAGGAGGCGCGCGCCGCCATCGCGAAAGCCCCCGGCTGCCGTCTGGTGGACAATTTGGCAAAGCACGAATACCCGATGCCGCTGGACACCTCCGATCAGGACATCGTCTTTGTCGGCAGGATCCGTCCCGACCTCACCGACGAAAACGGTCTGTGCCTCTGGTGCTGCGGCGATCAGGTCCGCAAGGGCGCTGCGACCAACACCGTCCAGATCGCGGAGCTGCTGCTGGAAAAATAATTGAACTTTAAAACGACCTCCGTCCCATTTTTCGGACGGAGGTCGTTTTTGCGATAGGGATGGCTCCCGGTCGGTCGTAAGACTAAGAGCTAAGGACTAAGGGTGAATGACTGAGGAGCGCTCCGCGCGGAGGAAAAAAGCGGGCGGCTGATAGCCGCCCCTACGAGAGGTCTCACGGTTCACGCCGTAGGGGCGGCTATCAGCCGCCAGGTGCAGGAACTGCCGGCTGCGTACAAATCGACAGCCTGAGATTGCACCCGCAAGGGGTATGCCGCATCCGTAACGCTCGTTCCTCGCGAACGGCTGCGCTACCACGGGCGCAGGCGCCCTCGCAATGACAATGAGGGCGGCCAATACACATTTTTAAATCGTGCGGAGCACACCGCAGTCATTCACTCTTAGTCCTTAGCCCTTAGCCAAAACAGGCTGCCTACAGGCGTGTCAGGGATGCCGCTTGCCACAGCTTCCCACAGACAGTTTACCTATTCACTATTCACCATTCACTATTCACTGCAAGCAGCCTTCCCTGTCCTTAAAAGTAAAGCTCTGCGGCGACGTTGCCGTGGGTGTAGAGGCAGACCGCTTTGCGCATGAAATCCTCCGTCACGCCGAAATGCTCCGCAAGCTCCCATAGCTCCGTGTGACCCTCCGCTACCGCGTTGTCAAGATCGTCCTCTGTGATGAGCTTGCGGATCGCCCATTTATCGGCGCGGTTTTCATGGCGCTGCCGCGAATCTACCTTCGTATAGCGGCTGTAAAAGCTGCCCGTCTCACAATGCCCGATCTCATGGCTTAACTGCGTCCGCTCCTGCGCCTCGGTCATGCCCCGACGGTCAATGCCGATGACGCAGGATCCGTCCTCCAACAGCACGGACAGGCTGCTCATATGCACCATATTTCGCTGATATACGCTATGCCCGCGCCGACGCGCATAGGCGTAGAGAGCTGCTACTGTCAATTTGATCGCTTTTCCTTTCGCTCCTTCGCGAATCGGGCGAACGCCTTGACCTCCTCGTAAAGCTCGTCGTCAATCGCAGCGTCGCCGAATAACGCAAATTTGATATCTTCCTCGTTGACCTTACGCTCGCCCTCCGGGACGGGCGCTTTTTTTTCGTCCGGCGCGCCGAGAATCTCTAATACGCTCACGCCGAAAAATTCCGCGAGCTTCAAAAGCGTCTCATAGTCCGGCTTGCGCCTGCCGACCTCGTAATGACTGTACGCCTGCCGCGAAATACCGAGATAGTCCGCCGCCGCCTGCTGCGATACGCCTGCTTTTGTCCGTATCTGTTGAAGGTTTGTTGCTACCTCACCCATTGTTATCACCCGCGATTAGTGTAGCAACAAATTGTTGCGCTGTCAAGGGGGTAATGTTGCACAAATTTCAAAATTCAAAATTGTGCAGGATTTTATGCTACGAACTGTTGACAAGACGCTACGAATCGTATATACTGAAGCTACGCTTCGTAGCAAGCGCCAAACGAACACGGGGGACTCCCCGGGGGGATGTAAATACTATAACATGAAGCCTGTCCAAAAAATCGGACAGTAAAAGATTTTTTCTGTAGGGAGGGGGGAACAGGTTTGTACGGAGTTGATAGTACCTGCACGCGGGCGGATGGTATCCGCCCCTACGGCGTTGACTGAGACATATCTCGTAGGGGCGGCTATCAGCCGCCCGGCGGTACGCAGTTGGCAGTACCTGCACGCGGCTTAGGACATGTCCCCGCCCTACAGGAGTGCATCTGAAAAAGGAAAGGAGCGATCTTAGGTGAAAAAACAGGATTTGATCCGCGTATCGACGAAGGGGATGACGCGGGAGGCATGGCTGGAGGCGCGGCGGGGGTCGCTGGGCGGTTCGGATGCGGCTGCCGTCCTGGGGGTGAATCCCTACGCCTCGCCCTACAGCCTTTGGGCGGAAAAGACGGGGCGTGTGCCGGAGAAGCCCGACAACGAGGCGATGCGTCTGGGGCGGGACTTGGAGGACTATGTCGCCCGCCGCTGGCAGGAGAAAACAGGCAAGAAGACCCGCCGCGTCAACGCGATGCTTTACAACCCCGCCTTCCCCTTTGCCCATGCCAATTTGGACCGTTGGGTCGTGGGCGAGAAGGCGGGACTGGAATGCAAGACCACTTCGGTGCTGAATCTGAAGCGCTTCAAGGGCGGGGAATATCCCGACAGCTATTACGCCCAGTGTCTGCATTACATGGCGGTGACGGGGGCGGATCGGTGGTATTTGGCGGTTTTGGTCATGAACAAGGGGCTGTTTTGCTTCACCGTGGAACGGGACGAGGCGGAGATCTCGGCGCTTTTGCAGCGGGAAAAGGCGTTTTGGCAGCTTGTGCAAAGCGATACGCCGCCGGAGCCGGACGGTACTGCCGCGACGGAGAATGCGCTGCGGGGCGTATTTCCCGGCGGCGGCGCGGCAATCGAGCTGACGGGGCAGGAGGCGCTGTTTGAGCGCTATGCCGCATTGACTGCCCAAAAGAGCGATACGGAAGCCGAGCTTGCCCAAATCAAGCAGACGCTGATGGCGCAGTTAGGAAACGCCGAGGGCGCGACCTGCGGGGATTGGAGCGTGCGCTGGAAGACGCAGACCCGGCGTTCCCTCGATGTGGAGGCGCTGCAAAGGGTGTTCCCGGAGCTTGCACCGTTCTACCGCAGCGCGGAGAGCCGTGTCCTGCGCATTGCAAAAAAATCGAAACGGGAGGAGAAGCCGCAATGACGGAGGAAGGATTGACGGGAAGGGAGGACGGGCAGCTCTCCTTCGTCCTCTATGACAACTGGCGCGCCCAGCTTTTGCGGCTCGATCTGACGCAGCGGGGCATTTTGCTGACGAATATCTTTGCCCGTCGGGCGTCACAGCCGCTTTTGGAGATGGATCCGGTGACGGACATGCTGTTTTCCATCATCAGCGATCAGCTCGACCGCGACGCGGCGAAGTGGGAGCTGAAGCGGGAACGCCGGAGAGCGGCGGGTGCGGCGGGCGGCAGGGCAAGCGCGAGGGCGCGGCAGGAAGCAAAAGCAACGGTTGCTTGCGAGACGGAAGCAAAGGAAGCTGAAAATGCTACTGTCAATGCAACTGAAACTGTCACTGTCAATGCAACCGGGACTGGAAATACCGGCGAAGCCGACGCTTCGCTGCATAACCCCGCTGTCGCCAAGGTGATGAAGGTCTATATGCAGAAGGTGAATCCCACGCCGTCGCGACTGTGCATCGACCAGCTTGCGGAGTTTGCGCAGACCCTCGGCACGGAGGCCTGCGTACACGCGATCCAAGTTGCCCTGGACGAGAAGAAGACGGGCTGGTCGTACATCCGCGGGATCCTGCGTGGCTATCGGGAGGACGGCGTGCGCTGTCTTGCCGACATTCAGGCGCGGGAGGCGGAACGCGACCGCACGAAACGGATCGAGAAAAACGGCGGTTTTCAGACCCACGGCGGCCCGCTCTCCGCGCTGGCGCGCAAGGCGGTGCGGCAGGCGCTTGCCGAAGACGAGGAGGAGGGAGAAGAATGAAGCATTGCGTATCGAAGCTGGCGAAGTGCCCCTATTATCATCAACATGAGTCGCTGCGGATCTTCTGCGAGGGCGTGGAGGACGGCACCTCCCTGCAGCTTGCCTTTGACAGCAGCGCGCATCAGCAGTGCTACCGCAGAAGGCTCTGCCACACGATGCACTGGTCGGCATGCCCGGTGGCGGAGATGCTGAATAAGAAGTGGGACTGGTGAGGGGGAGATTTCAGTGAAAAGTGTCGGAGCGCTCCGCGCGGATGAAAAACGCGGGCGGCTGATAGCCGCCCCTACGAGAAAATCGGAGTTCGCGCCGTAGGGGCGGCTATCAGCCGCCCGGTGCAGGAACTGCCGACTGCGTACAAACCTACACCTTGAGATTGCACCCGCAAGGGGTATGCCGCATCCGTAACGCTCGTTCCTCGCGAACGGCTGCGCTACCACGGGCGCAGGCGCCCTCGCAATGACAAAGAGGGTAGCCAATACACATTTTTTCAATCCGTGCGAAGCACACCACAGTCATTCACCATTCACTCTTAGCCCTTAGCCAAAACAGGCTGTCCACAGGCGTGTCAGGGATGCCGCTTGCTACGGCTTCCCACAGACCGCCACCTGTTCACGATTCACTGCCACCAAGGGGGGTATCCCGCAAACGGTGCGTTCTCTGCTATGCTTTCGGTAAACATCAGAAAGGAGCTTTCGGGCGGTGATCGACTGGAATGTGATCAAAACCGAATATATCACGACCGACACCAGCTATCGGAAGCTCGCGGAGAAATACGGCGTCAGCTTCACGAGCGTCAGCCAGCGCGGCTGCCTGGAGCGGTGGCGGGCGCAGCGGGCGGAGCATCAGGGCAACACCGTGCATAAGGCGCTCGACCGCATTGCCGACCGGCAGGCGCTGAAGTTCGAGCGCATGGAGGAGCTGACCGACCGTCTGCTGGAGAAGCTCGAAACGGCGATCGAGGAGCTGGACATTCAGCTCGTGCGGCAGGTGCAGAAGACCAAGGAGATCGAATACGGCGACACCGACAGCGGCAGCAAGCCCGTCAGGGAGGTCGTCCGCGAGGAGGAGCAGGTGTGCAGGACCGGGACGATCGTTGACCGCAGAGGCTTGAAGCAGCTTGCCTCCGCACTGCGCGACCTCAAGGAGGTGCAGATGCTCAAGGACGAGCTGGATCGTAAGGAGCAGGAGGCGCGCATCGGCAATCTGCAGAAGCAGGCAGACACCGGGAAAGCGGACAATGCCGTGGAGGTCGTATTTGAGGGGCAGACGGAGGCGTACAGCGAGTGACTTTTTGGACTAAGAGCTATGGACAAAGAGGGAAGGACTGTGGTGTGCTTCACACGAATGAAAAAATGTGTATTCGCTACCCTCCTTGTCATTGCGAGGAGCGCACACCCGCAAGGGGTACGCCGCATCCGTAACGCTCCTTCGTCGCGAACGGCTGCGCAGGCGACGTGGCAATCTCCGGCTATGGGTTTGTACGAACATGGTAGTTCCTGCACGAGATTGCACCCGCAGGGGGTACACCGCATCCGTAACGCTCGTTCCTCGCGGACGGCTGGGCAGCCACGCCTCGTTCCTCGGCTCGCAATGACATAGAGGGGAAGCTTGTACGCAGTCGGTGGTTCCTGCACCGGTGGGGGGACGCTTGCGAGCGCCGCCTGTGGCGGAGAAAGCGAGCAAGAAGGAGTGGCAGGATCAAGGCGATTGGCAAGCGGGCTTCGCCCGCGCAGACAGAGCCGCTGATCCAACAGGACATGTCCCCACCCTACATTGGTTGGTTCGGTTTTTGGGGATTCCTGCACGAGATTGCCACACCCAGTGTGCGCACTGGGTTCGCAATGACATGGTGGGGAAGCTTGTACGCAGGCGGTAGTTCCTGCAATGGGCGGCGGATAGCCGCTACTACGGTGAGGGGGAGTGTTATGCAGCAACTGAAAATTCCTGCGCCGCAGGAGAAGCAAAAACGATTTCTTCTGGCGAAGAAAAAGCACATTGGCTTCGGTGGGGCGCGTGGGGGCGGGAAGTCCTGGGCGGTGCGCACGAAGGCAAAGCTGCTCGCCCTCCGTTACGCGGGCATTCGCCTTCTCATCGTCCGCCGCACCTATCCGGAGCTGATCAACAACCATATCGGCATTTTGCGCACGGAGCTGCGGGGCATCGCAAAATACAACGACAAGGACAAGGTGCTCAAATTTCACAACGGCTCGAGCATCCATTTCGCCTACTGCGCAAAGGACGCAGACCTTGATCGCTTACAGGGCGTGGAATACGATGTCATCTTCCTCGACGAGGCGACACAGCTCTCCGAATTTCAGATGAAGGCGATCATCGCCTGCCTGCGCGGCGTCAACGCCTTTCCCAAGCGGGTCTATTACACCTGCAACCCCGGCGGACAGGGTCACGCCTACATCAAGCGTATTTTCATCGACCGGAAATACGACGAGGGGGAGGAGCCCGAGGATTACGAATTCATCCAAAGCCGCGTGACGGACAACGCCGCCCTGCTGCAAGCCCAGCCGGATTATGCGAAACAGCTCGAGGCGCTGCCGCAGAAGCTGCGCCGGGCGTGGCTGGACGGGGACTGGAACGTGTTCGAGGGGCAGTTCTTCGAGGACTTCTTCGACCGTCCGGAGCATTACGCCGACCGGCAGTGGACCCATGTGATCGACCCGTTTCCCGTTCCGCCATCGTGGAAGGTCTATCGCTCCTTCGACTGGGGCTACAACAAGCCCTTCTCCTGCGGCTGGTGGGCGGTGGATCACGACGGTGTGGTATACCGCATTTTGGAGCTTTACGGCTGCACGAAGACACCCAACGAGGGGGTCAAGTGGACGCCTGCGCAGGTGTTTGCGGAGATTCACCGCATCGAGACGGAGCATCCCCTGCTCAAGGGGAAGAGGATCACCGGCATTGCCGATCCCGCCATCTGGGACGCAGAGACGGGGGAGAGCATTGCGGACGCGGCGGCAAAGCATCAGGTGTTCTTTCAGAAGGGAGATCACAAGCGCATCCCCGGCTGGATGCAGGTGCATTACCGCCTCGCCTTTGACGAGAATGGGGTTCCGATGCTGTATGTGTTCAAAAACTGCAAGGCGTTTATCCGCACGCTGCCGCTGTTGCAGTATGACGCCCACAAGCCGGAGGACTTGGACACGAGCGGGGAGGATCATGTCGCCGACGAGGTGCGGTATTTTCTCATGTCGCGCCCCATCAAGCCCCGTGCCGTGCAGCCGGAGGCAGAGCGGAATGACCCGAGGCAGATATTCCTCGACATTCCCCCCGAGGATATTTTACCGGCTGCGCGGCAGCCGAGAATGGAGAGGATCGAACATGGCGAGGAGAAATAAGAAGAAGGATGAGAACGAGGCACTTCCCGTGTCATTGCGAGGAGCGCAGCGACGCGGCAATCTCGTGCAGGAAGTAC
>JAEDOK010000079.1 GCA_016302005.1 Oscillospiraceae bacterium
ATATGGTCATCCTCTGGGAGCATATGAGCTGCAAAGCCCTCAACGGTATGCACGGCCAGTTTGAGGAAAAGGCAAGAGAAAAGGGCATCCATCTGGTTTGGGTCACCCACGACCTGTTTGACCCCCGTGTCATTTCCCGTCAGGGGGTTCGAGATCAGATCAACCGCTATATGCGTGCCGTCATGCAGGAGGAGCCTCTGGATCCGTCTCTGGAGATCCTCCATGACGAGCACTCGTGGTAAAAAGGAGGCAATCGTATGAAGTATTATGGCGGATGTGATTCCGGCAGCACTTACACAAAATGCGTGATCCTTGATGAGAACGGAAAGATGGTGGCGAACGTTACGCTGAGAAGCCGGATCAACGCGGTACTCAGCTGCGAAGCTGCCCTGGATCAGGCGGTCGCACAGGTTCCCGAACTGCATAGTCCCAAGGATCTTGCCTATCTGGTGGGCACAGGCTACGGAAGAAACAAGGTCCCCGCAGCCGACGAGAACATCTCTGAGATCAGCTGTCATGCCATGGGCGTCCATGTGGCGGATCCCAGCGTCAAGGCCATCATCGACATCGGCGGCCAGGACGTCAAAGGCATCGCGGTAGATAAGGACGGCACGGTGCTGGACTTTGCCATGAATGATAAATGTGCCGCCGGTACCGGACGGTTTTTTGAGGCGATGGCAAGAGCCTTTGAGATGGATCTGACGGAGTTCTCCCGGCTGTCCCTGAAGGCAAAGAATGTGATCCCCATTACCGCGCAGTGTACGGTGTTTGCGGAATCCGAGGTGATCTCTCTGGTAGGCGAGGGGAAGCCCATGGATGAGATCGCCGCAGGTATAGAGCTTTCGGTGGCAAAGCGCTGTTTCGTGATGTCCAAAAAGGCGGGCGCTACGGACCGGATCACTCTGACGGGGGGATGCGCCAAAAATGACGGCCTGAAAGCCGCCATTGAAAAGGTGCTGAAGCTGAAGGTCATTGATCTCCCTGTTGACCCCCAGTTGATCGGCGCTCTGGGTGCGGCAGAATTTGCCCGCCAGAAGGCAATGGCACGCTGAGGAGGGCTGCTTATGATCGTTCTGAAAATTCTCGCCATTGCGGCGCTGGTCGTGGTGACCTTTTTCGTGGTCACGTTTGTTGTTTACTTCTTCAATCTGGATATGAAGCTCACGGCAGCGCTGGAGCCTCTGTTCCTGAAACACTATGACAAGATCAAGCGGGATAAGCACCTGTGATGAAACTGTATGATCCGATTATTTCCCGCATTTTGTCGCTTTGCCGGCAGGCATCGGTCAGGGAGCTGCCGGTCTGCGATGTGGATTGGCGGGATCTGGGCAAGGAGAATCTGATCTTCCGGCAGGACATGGCGTATGAGCTGGGAGGAAATGGCGACCGCTTATTCGCATTGGGCGCAACCGCGGTAACGGATGACCCCGCTTTGGTGACGGAAGATGAGATCGTGCTGATCGGCAAGGATCTGCCGGAGCTAACAGCGGATACCTCCTACGCCCGGATCGCGCTGGTTCGGGTAGCGCCGGATACCCTGGGCGAGGGAAATGCACTGTACAACGCGGTAAAACAGATGGAGTTTGTCCGTTATCATACGAGTCCTGAGGGCTTCATGACCCGCGTTTCTCTGATCAACGGCACAGAGAGCGCCCGCGTCAGCAAGCGGGCGCTGGAGAAAGGCCTGACCTTCACGAAAGTGGGCAACCTGATGCTGCGGCAATTCCACAAAAATGCGCGGATCGTCAGCGTGAAGCTGATTTTTATTACAGACCCCACTTTCCCGTTTCCTGCGCTGAAGGATGCAGTCCGTGAGACAGAGAAAATCACAAAGGCGATGGATCATATCCTGAAAAACGGCATGACGGACTGCGACAGATGTAGTCTCCAGAAGGTCTGCGAAGAAGTGGAAGGCATGAAAGCGCTCCACTTCAACATGACAAATCAGATAGAGAACTGACCCTTGATGAAAAAGCAACAGGCTTCTGCCGGCATCGCAGAAGCCTGTTGTTTTATTTGGAGCAAATGATGAAAAAAGCTGAGGGGCACTGTCAAAAGAAGCAGCAGCGCAATAGAATGCACCACTCATTACCACTCATATGCGCTCAATAACGAACAAAACCGATCATAAACGCGCAAGAACGATCAAATCCGATCAAGATAGCGACAGGCGTTCAGAGCAGCGGCTGCGCCGTCAGAGATCGCGGTTGCGACCTGACGGTAGGTTTTGGTTCGGCAGTCGCCCGCGACAAAGACACCGGGCGTTCTCGTTTCGCCGGATTCCCCGGCTACGATATAGCCCGCGCGGTCCAGTTCCGCAACCTCGGCAAAAGCGCCGTTATCCGGGGCCGTGCCAATGGCGAGAAATGCACCGTCGACCGCGAGGCGGGACGTTTCGTTCGTCTCCGTGTTCAGGAGCTGCAGGGCAGTCAGTGCATTCTCCCCCTCGTAGCCGGTGACGACCGTTTGGTAGAGGTAATCTATGTTGCTTTTTGCCGCAAGGGAGCGGATCATCTTCTCTTCGCCGGTCAGAAACGCGAGATTCTGCACAACGGTCACGCGGGAGCAGACCTCGGAGAGAAGGGCGATCTCCTGAAGGGCAGTGTTGCCGCCGCCGACAACAGCGACGTGCTGCCCCTGGTAGAAGGCGCCGTCACAGACCGCGCAGAAGGAGATGCCGTTGCCGATCAATTGCTCTTCGTTCGGCAGATGGAGCCTGCGGTGCTTTGCACCGGCGGCAATAATCACGCTTCGCGCCTCATAGCAGCCTGATTCACCGACGACGGTCTTGATTTCGCCGTCACGGATGTCGACAACGGTATCCATGTCGATGTCCGCGCCCAGCGCCAGCGCCTGCTCCAGCATCCGCTGGGCAAGCTCGTTGCCGCTGATCTCCTGAAAGCCGGGGTAATTTTCAAGCTTCGGGGAGAACGTGATCTGACCGCCGAAGGTGTCCTTTTCCAGCACGAGGACGGACTTTCCTGCGCGGCGGGCGTAGATCGCGGCGGTGAGACCGGCGGGACCCGCGCCGACAATAAGAATATCGTACATAGCAATTTCTCCGGAGGAATTATTCTGTGATGATAACAAGAACGTTGAATTCAGGCAGCGAACCGTCCTCGACTGCAAAGTTGAGGACTGTGATACCGGGTTGCTCTGCCTTGATCGTGAAATCGACACCCTCTTCGCCCCAACTGTCGGACATGATTTGCAGGTCGGCGCACGAGTTGCTGCGATACCAAGTGATTGTTTTCCCGTTAAAAGCGGTTTTGAGATGCCCTTGGAATGTAGAACTGCCGGAAAGGCTTAAGGTGACTACCGCGCTGTTGACGCCGTATGTGTTGTCTCCGCCGAAGCTGCCATAGCCCGCATAGGTTACGATATCGTCATAATAGGTTTTATACACATGCTCCGCGGCATTCTGCTCCGCCAGAGCGGCAAGTTCCTCGTCCTTTGCGGCGAGCTCCTGCTCCTTCTCGGCAAGGGCCTGATCCTTCTGTGCAAGCGCCTGATTTTTCTCGGCGAGCTCCTGTTCCTTGCCGGCAAGCGCTTGGTCCTTTTCGGACAGCTTTGCGTCCATGTCTGCTTTAACGCTTGCAAGCTCCCGGGTGAGCTCGTCACGTTCCTCTGTGAGCTTCGCGTATTCCTGATAGACAAAGAAACCGGCAACGGCTATACCAATAACCAGCACACCGACGATCAGCCACGGCAGAAGCTTCCCAAAGGTTCCGCGCTTTTCCTTCTTCGGCTTTGCGGGAGGATCAGAAGGCATCTGCTGCGGAACGTAACCCTGTGCCGCCGGCCATTGTGCGCTCTGCGCGGCAGGCGCCTCCTGGACAGGCGTTTCAGCGACAGGTGTTTCTTCGGCAAGGGGTTCTGCGACGGGCGTGTCTGCGACAGGTTCCTCTTTCACAGGCTGCTCAAGGTGCTGCTCGGAGAAAAGTGGTGCTGCGTATGCGGAGTCGGTTTCAGGTGCTGCGAGTGCAGTGCCGCAACTGGTGCAAAACTTGTTGCCGTCTGCACTTTGTGTACCGCAATTCGGACAAACCATTGTGATTGCTCCTTCCTTTTTGAACTAAAAGTATTATAACATTTGTTTTTGCGGAAGTCTACCAAAAACTGCTTTCAGCGTGACAAACGAAGTCCGCCACGCTGAAAGTAATTGCTCAGGATCTATTTGGTACAGCGCTCTGCAAAGGCGCGGATGTTCGACGGATTCTCAACGCGGTCGACCTCCTGCTCGCCGTCGAGCACAAGGAGGGTCGGGGCCTGACGCACGCCGAACTTGCGCGCAGCTTCCGGATCGACGTCGACGATGACCGTCTCATAGGCAAGTCCCGCGTCGGAGAGGAACTTTTTCGCCATAACGCATTTCGGGCAGGTGCTGGTCGTGAAGAGGACGAGCTTGCCCTGCGCATCCTGCTGCACGGGTGCTTCGCACGCGCAAGCGCTGTCGCTGACCGCCTGACCGAAGCGGCGATCCATGGAAACGCCGATGTCGTAGACCTTGCGATCCTTGAATTCCTGCGCCTTGCCGTCGTTGAAGTTCTGCACCGGGCGGTAATAGCCGGTGATGCGGCTGTAGACCTCGGTCGTCTTGCCGCAGATCGGGCAGGTATACTGCTCGCCGACGAGATAGCCGTGCTCGCGGCAGACGGAATAGGTCGGCGAGAGGGTGTAATAGGGAAGACGGTAGTTTTCCGCGATCTTGCGCACGAGATTTGCCGCGGCCTTCCAGTCCGGCAGCTTCTCGCCGAGGAAGGCGTGGAAGACCGTGCCGGAGGTGTAGAGCGTTTGCAGCTCGTCCTGCACGTCGAGCGCGGAGAAGATGTCCTCGGTATAGCCGACGGGCAGATGGGAGGAGTTGGTATAGTACGGCGTCTCACCCTCCTTGGCGGCGGTGATGATGTCGGGGTAGTCTTTCTTGTCGTGTTTGGCAAGACGGTAGGTGGTGGACTCGGCAGGCGTCGCCTCAAGGTTGTACAGGTCGCCGTACTGCTCCTGATAGTCGGACAGACGCTCGCGCATATGGTTGAGGACCTCAATGGTGAAATCCTGCGTCTCTTTATGCGTCATGTCCTTGCGCAGCCACTTCGCGTTCAGGCCGACCTCGTTCATGCCGATCAGACCGAGGGTGGAGAAGTGGTTATCGAACGTGCCGAGATAGCGCTTGGTGTAGGGGTAGAGGCCCTCCGCCATCAGGCGCGTGATGACCGTGCGCTTGATCTTCAGGCTGCGGGCGGCAATGTCCATCAGGTGGTCGAGCCGCTTGTAGAATTCCTCGGGCGTTGCAGAGAGGTAGGCGATCTTCGGCATATTGATCGTCACGACGCCGACCGAGCCGGTGGACTCGCCGCTGCCGAAGAAGCCGCCGGACTTTTTGCGCAGCTCGCGCAGGTCAAGACGCAGACGGCAGCACATCGAGCGCACGTCGCTCGGCTGCATATCGCTGTTGACGTAGTTGGAGAAATAGGGCGTGCCGTACTTCGCGGTCATCTCGAAGAGCAGCTTGTTGTTCTCCGTCTCCGACCAGTCGAAGTCGCGGGTGATGGAATAGGTGGGGATGGGGTACTGGAAGCCGCGGCCGTTGGCGTCGCCCTCGATCATGACCTCGATGAAGGCGCGGTTGACCATGTCCATCTCTTTTTTGCAGTCCTTATACTTGAAGGGCATCTCCTTGCCGCCGACGATGGCGGGCAGCTCGGCCATGTCGTCCGGGACGGTCCAGTCGAGGGTGATGTTGGAGAACGGTGCCTGCGTGCCCCAGCGGGAGGGCGTATTCACGCCGTAGACGAAGGATTCGACGCACTTTTTCACCTGATCGAAGGTAAGGTTGTCCACCTTGACGAAGGGTGCAAGATAGGTGTCGAACGAGGAGAAGGCCTGTGCACCCGCCCATTCGTTCTGCATGATGCCGAGGAAGTTGACCATCTGGTTGCACAGCGAGGAAAGATGCTTCGCGGGCGCTGAGGTGATCTTGCCGGGCACGCCGCCCAAGCCCTCCTGAATGAGCTGGCGCAGCGACCAGCCGGCGCAGTAGCCCGTCAGCATGGACATATCATGGATGTGCAGGTCGCAGTTTTTGTGCGCGTTGGCGATCTCGTCGTCATAGATCTCGCTGAGCCAGTAGTTGGCGGTGATCGCGCCGGAGTTGGAGAGGATCAGGCCGCCGACGGAGTAGGTGACGGTAGAATTTTCCTTCACGCGCCAGTCCTGCTCCTTGACATAGCTGTCCACCAGCTCCTTATAATCAAGCAGCGTGGATTTCATGTTGCGCAGCTTTTCGCGCTGGCGGCGGTAAAGGATATATGCCTTTGCCACATCGTCATAGCCGGCGCGGATGAGGACGGATTCAACGCTGTCCTGAATGTCCTCGACGGCGATCTTGCTGTCTTTGATCTTCGGCTCGAAATCTGCCGTGACCTTCAGCGCAAGGAAGTCGATCACACTGTCGTTGTACTGCTTCTCCTGCGCGTCGAACGCCTTGCGGATGGCTGCGGCGATCTTGCCAAGGTCGAAATCCACGACCTTATCATTTCGCTTTACTACCTGATACATGATGAAATCTCCTCTTTTTTACGATAATCCTCGAATCTGTACATTGGAAAGATGCTTTGCGGCTTCCGCGCGGCAAAGCTCCATTTTCTCTTTGGAAGCGGCGTGCATTCCCGTGCCGAGCAGGTTGCCGGAATCCACAAAGGCCTGCAAATAATATGCCTGCGCGCCGGAGAGCCACCGCCCGATGGCGGAAAAATCCTCCGGCTCATGCAGCTCGTCGACCACGGTCGTGCGGAATTCATAGGGCACAAGCCCTTGCAGGAGCACTCTGACGCTCTCCTCGACCGCGGGAAGAATGCCCTCTGCGCCGGCCGTCAGCGCGTATTTTTCGCGTGCGTTTTTGATGTCCATTGCGACATAGTCCACAAGCCCGCGGTCGATCAGCTCGCGCAGCCGGGCAGGGAAGCTGCCGTTGGTGTCGAGCTTGACGCGGTAGCCGAGCGCCTTGATTTTCTCCAACAGGGCGTCCAGCCCCTTAGAGAGCAGCGGTTCGCCGCCCGTGATCGCAACGCCGTCCAGAAGTCCCTGCCGCTTTTTCAGGAAACGAAGAACTTCATCCTCGCTGATGACGTCCGTGCCGAGCACGAGCGAGGCGTTGTGGCAAAACGGGCACCGAAAGTTGCAGCCTTGCAGAAAAACCGTACAGGCGACATGACCCGGAAAGTCAAGCAGCGTCAGCTTTTGCAGCCCACCGATGCGCATATCGTACCTCCGAAAAAAGTTCAAAAAACGGTAGATTATCTTGTGGCTCGAAACAGAGAAAACACAAGATATAGTATCCCGTGCTTAAGCATACACGAAAGCACCACGTTTGTCAACAGGAAACGCCACTTTTCGGTAAAATATTCTGCCTGTTTTTCGCTACAGCTACGTTTGTCCTCCGCACTTTACCAGAATGCGTATTTCCACTTCGTTTTCTCCTGATTCTCTATTGACTTTCAGCTCCTTTCGTGGTAATATATTTGCGAGGTAAACAAGAGCGGCGACTGCTGTCACAGTCACGGCTTAACCTCGGTCGATTTATAGTCGGAGATTAGCCGGTTCTGTTTGCGCGGGGCCGGTTATTTCTTTTTCTTCGTGACGTCGATCACGCCGAAGATAACGTAATTACGCAGGCGATATTTGACGGCAGACTGCTGACGTGGACAAAAAAACAGAGATGACTACGCAGTGACTGCCCAAACCATCAACTTGGGAAGTATATCGCAGACATCTCTATTGAAAATATAGCACAGTTCAAGGCGCAGGTCAAGATGTTCAAAGGGCTATATCGATGATTCCGATTCCCGCTTCGGGTTATCCTGAGCCGTATTGACTTTCAGCTCCTTTCATGGTAATATATTTGCGAGGTAAACAAGAGCGGCGGCTGCTGCTACAGCCACGGCTTAACCTCGGTCGATTTATAGTCGGAGATTAGCCGGTTCTGTTTGCGCG
>JAEDOK010000080.1 GCA_016302005.1 Oscillospiraceae bacterium
AGATTGCCACGACCCCTTCGGGGTCTCGCAATGACAAAACTGTAGTTATTTTGACAGTCTGCGGTGGGGACATGTCCCCACCCTACATTATTTTCAAATTCTCAATTCGCTTTAATCGTCAAAAAACGCCTCGCACAGGCGGCAGATGGCCTCCTGATCGCGCACACCCATCAATTCACGGGCGGAATGCATCGCGAGGATCGGCACGCCGATGTCTGCGGCGGGCATGGCGAGCAGCGCCGAAGCCATGGAGCCGACGGTGCTGCCCCCGGGCAGATCGGCGCGGTTCATGTAGATCTGCAGCGGGATATCGTGCTTGTCGCAAAGCCCCGCGATCACCGCGCAGGTCTCCGCGTCCGAGGAATACCGCGGGCTGCGCTTGAGGGCGACGCCGCCGTTCATCACGGGCGCGCAGGAGGCGTCGGCAAACTCACCGTGGTTCGGATGCTGCGCATGGGCGACATCGCAGGAGAGCAGCATACCGTTAACACAGGCGTTCAGGAAGGCGGCGCGATCCATGCCGAGGGAGAGCGCCAGCTTTTCCAGCAGCAGAGAGAGCGTCTGACTGTCCGCGCCGCGCCGGGTGTTGCTGCCGATCTCCTCGTTGTCGTACAGCACCGCCACATTGATGCCGTGCCCGCTTGCCTTGCAAAGACCGTCCAAAACCGCGTGGACGGAGGTGAGGTTGTCCAGTCGCGGCGAGGAGAGAAGATCCTGCTCGAAGCCGACGAGCTGCGGCTGCTCCGCGCAGTAGACATACAGCTCAAAGGAGAGAATGTCCTCCTTCGCCGCGCCGAGCTTGTCCGCGAGCCTGCCGAGCAGATAGCCGTCCTTGCTCCAGCCCGCCTGTACCGTGCGGCAGATGGGCAGCAGATCGACATTCGGCTTGAGGGGCACGCCCTTGTTGACCTCGCGGTTCATATGGATGGCGAGATTCGGGATCGTCAGCAGCGGCTCGTCCCACGCGACCAAACGCTGTTCCGGACGCATGGGGTCGTCCGACCGCACAAGGGCGATCCCCGCGAGGGAAAGCGGGCGGTCAAGCCATGTGTTGTAGATCGCGCCGCCGTAAGGCTCGACTGCGAGCTTGCAGCAGCCGCCGGCGATCTGCTCTGCCGCAGGCTTCACGCGCAGGCAGGGCCAGTCGGTGTGCGCCGCCGCAATGCGGAAGAAATCGGCGGTGTCTCCGACGGTGAAGGCAGCCAAAAAGGTGCCGTGCTCGATAAAATACCGTCCGCCGCGTTCGACGGCAAAGTCTCCGCCGAGGGGAAGCGGGGCAAAGCCTTGTGCCGTCAGCGTTTCCGCCGCCTCGCGCACTGCATGATAGGGGGAGACGCCGCGCTCCAGAAAGCGGCGCAGCCCGTTCAGATATTCAGACATAACAACGCTCCTTTGCTCCGCTGCGCAGCGGAGGGAATCATTAACAATAGTATAGCATATCTTCTTCTGTGAAGCAACGCGGAAAATCACTTTTGGACAGAAATAAATGGGTTCGGGCGGACAAAAATGGGAAAGAGATGCTGTACAAACTGCGCAAAGTATGCTATAATAAGTTGAAATACTGTCCAAATGGCAAGGCGGGCGCCGCAAAGGCGGAGGTTTGGCAGATTTTTGTTAAGCCTGTGCATCAAAGCGGTGTTCTGCCTTTCGCGGACGGTTCCGGCGTGGCTGATGCTTGCGTTGCATTTTTGGAAGGGCTGGTCGCTTGCATGGTTTTTCGCGGCGCTTGGGCTTTGGCTGCTTGCGGTCTTTCTCAAGACGCTCGTATTCTCTCTTCCGGCAAGAGGCGCTTCCGCACCGGAACCGCGCACCGTCAATCGAAATCTGTATTCCAAAAAGACACGAGAGCTTTTTAAAAAGACACAATAATTTGAAAGGAGAACTACTATGGGTCTGATCAAAGCCGGTATCGGCGCACTGGGCGGCACGCTTGCCGATCAGTGGAAGGAATTCTTCTATTGCGAGGCGATCGACAAGGATACGCTGGTCGTCAAGGGACAAAAGCGCATCACGAGCCGCTCCTCCAACACCAAGGGCAATGACAATATCATCTCCAACGGATCAGGCATTGCGGTCGCGGACGGGCAGTGCATGATCATCGTTGAGCAGGGCAAGATCGTCGAGGTCTGCGCTGAGCCGGGACAGTTTACATACGACTCCTCGACCGAGCCGAGCATCTTCTCCGGCAAGCTGGGCAACAGCATCAAGGAGACCTTCAAGACCATCGGCAAGCGCTTTACCTACGGCGGCGACACCGGCAAGGATCAGCGCGTTTACTATTTCAACACCAAGGAGATCATCGACAATAAGTTCGGCACGGCAACGCCGGTACCCTTCCGCGTGGTGGATCACAACATCAATTTGGACATTGATGTCTCCGTCCGCTGCAACGGCGTATTCTCCTATCGGATTGCGGATCCGCTGCTGTTCTATACGAATGTCTGCGGCAATGTTTCGAGCGAATACCGCCGCAGTGAGATCGACGGGCAGCTCAAGCCCGAATTCATCAGCGCGCTGCAGCCCTCGCTGGCAAAGCTCTCCGAGCTGGAGATCCGCCCGAACGCGATCCCGGCGCATGTGGAGGAGCTGTCGCAGGCGCTGAATGAGAACCTCACGGCGAAGTGGAGCAAGCTGCGCGGTCTGGAGGTCGTCTCCGTCGCGTTAAATTCCGTCACGCTGCCGGAAGAGGACGCGGAGATGATCAAGCAGGCGCAGCGCACGGCGATCATGCGCGACCCGACCATGGCGGCAGCCACGCTGACCGGTGCGCAGGCGGATGCGATGAAGGCGGCGGCGGCGAACAAGAACGGCGCAATGATGGGCTTCATGGGCATGGGCATGGCGCAGCAGGCAGGCGGCATGAACGCGCAGAACCTCTTTGCGATGGGGCAGCAGCAGCAAGCCGCCCGGGCAGCCGCGCAGCCGGCACCTGCCGCGAAGGCGGACGGCTGGACCTGCGCCTGCGGCACGGTGAACACGGCGAAGTTCTGCCAGAATTGCGGCAAGCCGAAGCCCGCCCCTGCCGATAGCTGGACCTGCTCCTGCGGGACGGTGAACAGCGGAAAATTCTGCCTAGAGTGCGGCAAACCGAAGCCCGCGCCCGCCGTCGGCTGGACCTGCTCCTGCGGTGCGGTGAATAAGGGCAAATTCTGCATGGAATGCGGTAAGCCGAAGCCCGCAGCCGAGCAGCTCTACCGCTGCGACAAATGCGGCTGGGAGCCGAAGGACCCGAAGCACCCGCCCAAATTCTGCCCCGAATGCGGCGACCCCTTTGACGACGGAGACATCCACGGATAAACCTCGTACGGGCGGACGACTCTGTCCGCCCGTGCAGGCACCCCCCAATCAAGAGCCGTAGGGGCGGCTATCAGCCGCCCGGTGCAGGCGCTTCCAACGATATGTCATTGTCATGAAACCCTTTGTAGGGCGGGGACATGTCCCCGCCGGTGCAGGAACTACCGACCGAGTACAAACTTTCCCACAATGTCATTGCGAGGAGCGAAGCGACGCGGTAGCGCAGCCGTTCGCGAGGAACGAGCGTTACGGATGCGGCATACCCCCTGCGGGTGCATCCTTGACGCGCCTGTGCAGGCACTCCCAATAAAAACACGCATCCCATATCAACCATCCCCTTATGAAACGAGGTGCAATATGCCAACGATCATGGAATACAAATGCCCCTGCTGCGGCGGCAAGATCGAATTTGACAGCGGCTTGCAGCAGATGAAATGCCCCTATTGCGACACGACCTTTGATGTCGAGACGCTGAAGGGCTACGACGACGTGCTCAAGGAGGAGCAGCCCCAGGAGGAAATGCATTGGCAGACCCAAGCGGGCGGCGAGTGGTCGGAGGAGGACGCGTCGGCAATGGGCGTTTTCACCTGTGGCTCCTGCGGCGGCGAGATCGTCGCGGATGCGAACACGGCGGCGACCCATTGCCCCTTCTGCGGCAATCCCGTCATGCTGACGGGCAGACTCGCAGGCGACCTCAAGCCGGATATCGTGATTCCCTTCAAGCTGGATAAAGAGGCGGCAAAGCGGGGGTTGCGGAATCATACCCAGGGCAAGAAGCTGCTGCCGAAGCTGTTCCGCGACGAGAACCACCTGGACGAGATCAAGGGCGTTTATGTCCCCTTCTGGCTGTTTGATGCCGATGTGGACGCGAACATCCGCTACCACGCCACACGCACGCGGGTGTGGAGCGACTCCAATTATAACTACACCGAAACGAGCCATTTCTCCCTCCTGCGCGCCGGCAGCATCGGCTTTGACCGCGTGCCGGTGGACGGCTCGAGCAAAATGGCGGACGACCTGATGGAATCCATTGAGCCTTACGACTTCCGCGATGCGGTGGATTTCCAAACGGCTTATCTGTCGGGCTACCTTGCCGACCGCTATGATGTCACGGCGGAGCAGAGCATCGACCGCGCCAACGCGAGGATCCGCGAGAGCACGGAGCAGGCGTTTGCCGGCACAACGCAGGGCTACGCCACCGTGGTGCCGGAATCGACAAATATCCGCCTGTCGAACGGCAAGGCGAAATACGCGCTCTATCCCGTCTGGCTCCTTAATACGAGCTGGAACGGGCAGAAGTACACCTTTGCCATGAACGGACAGACCGGCAAATTCGTCGGCGATCTGCCGATGGATAAGGCGGCGTACTGGCGCTGGTGGGCGATCTGGGCGGCGATCTTGGGCGCGCTGACCTTCGGCGTCCTGCTTGTGCTGCGCCTGACCGGCTTTATCTGAGGAGGGGATCACGATGAAGAAACGACTGTTTTCCCTGCTGCTGGCGCTGCTGCTGTGCGCGCTGCTCACCCTGCCCGCCTTCGCGGCGGAGGGAGCACATCCCCTGCGTCTGATCGATAAGGTCGGGCTGCTCTCCTCGCAGGATAAGGCGAAGATCATCGCCCGTTTGGACGAGGTGAGCGAAGAAAATGACTTTGACATCGCCATCATTATTGCCCCCGCGGAAGAGGTGGGCAGCCAAACCAAGGCATATGCCGACCGCTGCTTTGTGGAAAACAGCTACGGCATGGGCGACGATGACAGCGGCATTCTCCTTGTGATCTCGCCAGACGGTGACCGGGTGAATTACGCCTATACCACCTTCGGCGAGGATTCGAAGCCCTTTGACGACGACGCCTTCGACCGCCTCGACGATGCCTTTCTGCCCGCGCTGCGGGAGCGTGACTATGCAGCCTCCTGCCTCGCCTTTGCGGAGACCTGCGGCGAAATTGCAGAGAGCGGAGGAATCCCGTTTGTTCCGTGGATCCTCATCTCGCTGATCGCGGGCGCGGTGCTGTCCTTCCTGATCCCGATGTCGGTGCTGAAGGGGCAGCTCAAATCCGTCCGGATGCAGAACGCCGCGACGAGCTATGTCCGACCGAACAGTATGCAGCTCACGCAGGAGCGGGATCTGTTCCTCTACCGCAATGTCACCCGCACGGCGCGTCCGAAGAATAATTCAAGCTCCGGCGGCGGCTCCGGCGGCTCCCGCAGCTCCACCGGCGGCAGAAGCGGCAGCGTATAAGCCCATCCCTCTGTAGGGCGGGGACATGTCATAAGCCGGTGCAGGCAGTGCCAATTCGTAGAAGCTTCCCCTCCTTGTCATTGCGAGGAGCGCAGCGACGCGGCAATCTCGTGCAGGAACTACCAAGTGCGTACAAACCTACAACCTTGAGATTGCCACGACCAGTGTGCGCACTGGTCTCGCAATGACAAAAAGGCAGCCTTTCTGTGTCATTGCGAGGAGCGCAGCGACGTGGCAATCTTGTGCTGGTCCCCCAATAAAAGCTGTAGGGGCGGCAATCAGCCGCCCGAAGCAGACACCAAAATCAACAAAAAGGAGAACGACTATGAAAAAAACCGCAAAACTGCTGCTTTGCATGCTGCTGATCCTGAGCCTTCTGCTCACGGCTGCGGCTTGCAAAGAAAAAGAGGAAAACCAAGACGCAGCGGGCTATTACACGCTCAAAACCGTCTCGGAGGACGGCGAGGAGCTTGATCTTGAAGCACTGGGCTTTTCGCAGGACGAAGCGTTCCTGCTGCTCAACGAGGACGGCACCGCTGTGCTGTACCTGTTTGACGAGCTGACCGACCTGACATGGCGGGACGATCAGCTCCGCTCCGTCGAGGGAGACGATCCTCTTACCTTCAAGCTCGAGGATAAGCTGCTGACCTTCGAGATAGACGGCACAGAGCTCACCTTCAAGCGCTCGAAGGACGATCCCCCCGATATCGACGCGCTGCGCCAAAAGCTCGCCGAGCCCACCGAGCCTGCCGCGCCGGACGGACCCGTCGGCTGCTATGTGCTTGACAGCATGACCATGGAAGGCACGACGGTCGATGCGGAGCAGCTTTCCGCCCTGGGCATGAGCGCCTATATCGAGTTCTATGAAGACGGCACCGGCATCGTTGACCTGATGGGAGATGTTGAGGACTTTGAATGGGAAGACGATAAGATCTACGACGACGAAGAAACGCTGACCTTCACCCTTGAAGGTGATGTTCTTACCCTCACGGACGGCGAGGACGAGATGGTCTTTGTCGCAGGCGAGAAGCCCGAGATGCCGACGGTTTCCCCTACGGAGCCTGTGGTATATCCCGACGAGCTGCCCGACGGAGTTTATTATCTGACGGAGGTATCTGCGAACGGAACGACCGTTTCCGGCGACGATCTGGTTGCAACGGGTCTGAGCGACACCTATATCGAGTTCCGTGCCGACGGCACCGGTGAGCTCGGCATCATGGGAGAGGCAGAGGAATTCACATGGGAAGGCACGGTCATGACGGACAGCATCGGTGATGTGCTGACCTATACTTATGACGGTACCGAGGTCTCCTTTGAAGCGGAAGGCACCGTGATGACCTTCTCGAAGAGCGCCCCTGCGGCGACGAACGACCTGGAGGCATATTGGGACGGCGACTGGTACGGCTGGTGGATGATGGAGAACTGCACCGGCTACTATGCCGATTTGGAAGGCAACTGGTGGGATCTGTGCGCCGAGATCGACATCGATGAAAGCGGCGAGGGCGACATGGTCCTTTGGGACGAGGATTTCTCCCGTGACGACCCGCTCGGCACGGTCTACATCCGCATCGACACGGAAAGCGGCGCTGGCAAGCACGGCAACTTGGTCTCCGTCAGCGGCAGCTTTGAGATCGGCGATATCGGGGAAGGCGACTGGGACACCTCACTCGCCGATATCGGTTATGAAGATTTCCTCATGTTCACCGGAACGGTGCAGGACGGCGAGGACAGCTACGACTATACCATTGTCCTGCGCCCCTGGGGCAAGATCTGGGACGATGTGGAGGAGGATCTTCTCCCGTACTACTATGACGATTGGTATCTGCCGCTGATCGAAGCCGGTGCAGAAATGCCCGACTACATCACAACGGAGTAAAGTGGTTCCTGTGGGGAAACACCCCGCTGATGATATTAAGTTTGAAAAGGAGAACATAATGATGAAAAGAACCGCAAAGATCCTGCTGAGTGTTCTTGTGATCCTCAGCATCCTTGCCTGCCTTGCAGCTTGCGGCAGCAAGGGACCCTCCGGCACCTATAACCTGGTCAGCATGGAGATGGACGGCGAGACGATCGATGCCGACATGATCGAGGAATACGGCATGGAGATTACCATCACCTTTAACTCCGACGGCACCGGCACCATTGACATGGCGGGCGACAGAGAGGAGTTTGAGTGGAAGGGCAATACGATCACCGTAGACGGCGAAGAGAGCACCTTCAAGCTTGACGGCAATAAGCTGACGATCGAAGAAGACGACATGAAGATGGTCTTCTCCAAGTAATCTCAAAACCAAAAGAAACAAACACAAAAACGACCGGCTGCCGATACGGAAACAGCTCCCGCGCCCATTTGCGGGAAACAGGAACCGCTCCGTATCGCGCAGCCGGTCTGTTTTTGTCCTCATACCAATCACCAATTAAAATGTGCAACGCGCATTTTAATTGCGATACCGTGA
>JAEDOK010000081.1 GCA_016302005.1 Oscillospiraceae bacterium
ACGTATTTTCGCGATGCTTACCTTATCATCGCGAAAATGCAACGCCGGTACGGCATTGAAAACCGATTGAAATGAATATTTTAATCGGTTTTCAGTATCAGACGGCGGAATTTTTTTGCATAGTTTGAAAAATACGGTTCATCCTATTCCCGAAGCAAATCATAGGAGGGAACCAAAATGAAAAACATCACCCGCATCGCCGCCCTTATCGCTGTTTGCGCATTGGCGCTGTGCCCCTTTGCCTCGGCAGCAGACGGTGAGACGCTCTACAACGCGGATTACTGCTTTAGTGAGGCGGATTTCACCTCGGATGCCTTTTCTGAAATCAGCGGCATCTTTGTCACCGCAGTGCCTGAGAAAGCGGTTGCAGTGATCAAGCTCGGGAACCGTGAGATTCGCGCAGGCGACATTCTGCCTGCGGAGGTACTGGAACGGCTGCGTCTTGTCCCCGCTTGCGAGGAGAGCTGCAACGCAGAGCTGTCCTACCAGCCCATCTGCGGCTCGGCGCTCGGCGACCCCGCAGCGGTGACCATCCGCATTCAGTCCGGAAAGAACGAGACACCCAAAGCCATCGGGGGCGAATTTGAGACTTACAAAAATATCGCCAACGATGGTAAGCTGAGCGGTTCCGACCCCGAAGAATCGCCGCTGACCTTCCAACTCGTTGAAAAGCCCAAGCGCGGCACCCTGACGCTCAATACGGACGGCTCATATGTCTACACACCCGGCAAGAATAAAGTCGGAGAGGACAGCTTCACCTTCACCGTCACGGACGACGCAGGCAATGTCTCAAAGCCCGCAACTGTAAAGATCAAGATTCTCAAGCCGTCACAGAGCATGACCTTTGCCGACATGGAAGGCAGCAACGACCAATATGAAGCCGTATGGCTCTGCAACGAGGGCTTGAGCAGCGGCAGGAGCATTGCAGGCACACTCTGCTTCTTCCCGCAAGAGACCGTCAGCCGCGCAGAATTCCTTGTGATGGCGATGAAATTGGAAGACATTCCCGTAAACGCCGAACTCACCGTCTCCGGCTTTGCGGACGCGGAGGACTCCCCGGCATGGGTGCAGCCCTACCTTGCCTCCGCCATGCGCCGCGGCATCATCAGCGGTGAGCCGGGCGAAGCAGGCGCGGTCTTCCGCCCGAATGACGCGATCACGGGCAGAGAGGCTGCCGTGATCCTGCAAAATATCCTGAAGCTGCCCGTCTCCGCCGCCGCATTCCGCCCGTCCGAAGGCGCATGGTCGGCAGCCGCGATTCAGGCGCTCTCCGATGCGGGCATTTCGCTCTCCGCCCCGGAGGAACCTCTGACCCGCATTGAAGCCGCCTGTCTTTTGTATCAAGCCGCGCAGCTTGACTGATACACTCCAACCATTACAAATGCCTGCCGTTCGATGCGGCAGGCATTTGTCGTATTAGGTTATTCTTCCGGTTCCGCAGTCTCGGGCGCTTCAAGGGGAATGATATCAAATTTCTCCTCTTCCTCCGGTTGGGCGTTCGCCTCCGCCTTTTCCCCGCAGTACTCCTCCTTCGCCGCTGCGATCTCCTCGCGCAGCGCATTGATGCGGCGGAAGGAATCGGAAATGCTCTCGCACAGCGGCTGATATTCCGCATCGTCCGGCTCTTCATCGGTCACATAGTCCTTGTAATAGACCTTGCCGAGCTTTGTGTAGTTGCGGCGAATCTTCTCCTGCTCGTTCAGGATCGCAAGACGCTTTTTGGAGACGAGCGCGACATATTTTGCAGCCTTTGCGGCGCTCTGCGCGGCATCGTTCGCCTTATCCTTCAAATTCTCGATCGTTGCCATTGGGGATACCTCCTTATTCCTCCGATGTGTCTTCTTCTGCCGTCTCCTGCGCGGAGGCAGCAGCACGGTTTACCAACATAGCTTTCGGGTCGGGGCGCTTGAGCGCAAGCATATAGAGCAAAATACCGACGGATACCAAGCAGGTCACCGCCGCCAAAAGCTGGCTGACGCGGAAGCTGCCGATATACAGACTGTCGGTGCGCAGTCCCTCGATAAAGGCTCTGCCAAGCCCATACCATGCAAGGTAGTACAAAAACACCTGTCCGTCAAACTTGCGCTTTTTTGACAGAAAATGCAGCAGGAGCAAGCCGATGAGATTCCAGACGGACTCATACAGGAAGGTCGGATGTACATAAATCTGCCTGCCGCCCTCGATCAGCCCCATGCGCAGGAAGCTCTCCGTTTCGCCGCCGTGCGCCTCGCGGTTGAAAAAGTTGCCCCAGCGCCCTACGGCTTGCCCGATCAAAAGTCCCAAGCCCGCGATATCCAGATACGGCAGAAGCTTTGCCTTCCGCCGTTTGCCTGTCAGGCAGTAGATCATCGCTGACACGACGGCTCCGATCACGCCGCCGTAGATGGCAAGTCCGCCGTCACGGATCATCAGGCATTTATACCACGGAATGCCGGCGCCGAAATAGTGTTCCCATTCAAAGATGACATAGTAGGCACGCGCGCCGATAATGGCGCTTGGAATCCCGATCAAAACGACATTATAAATATCGTCATGCGTTAAGCCGAATTCCTTGCAGCGCCGCAGAGCATAGATCACCGCCAGCAGCATGCCGCAGGCAATGATCACGGCGTACCATTTGATCTCAAAATTGCCGATAAAAAACCCATCGCTCGGGTCGACCTCAATGCCAAGCCCCGGGAAGCTGATCGGCGAGGTATCAAGTTGCAGCATTCCATATCCTCCTATTCTTTTGGGCGGACAACCGACATTGCCGCGCGCTCCGGGCGCACCGTCTCGCGCAGGAAGGTTTTCACATCCTCGGGCGTTACGGATGCATATGCCTCGGGGAAGCGGAAATAGTCCGCACCGTCAAAGTGGTATGCACAAATACGATAACAGATACTTTCAAAACTGTCAAGGTCTCTTGTGCGTCTGCCGAGGGCGGATTTTTTCAGCCGCTCAAACAGCGCCGGATCAAAGCCCTCCCGCTCGACGCGTTCCGCCTCGTCCAACAGCGCCGCAAGAACCGCCTCCGGGTTCTTGCTGTCGCCGCCTGCGGAGAACAGGCACGCATCCTTCACGCTCTCATAGCCTGCGGAAAAGTCAGCGTCGATGAGTCCGTCCTCATATAGCCTTTGGTAAAGCGGCGAGGACTCGCCGATCAGGATCTCCGCAGCCAGATCACCGATGATCTCCCGGCGCATTGTCTCCAATCCGTTTTCAGGTGGCGGGCACTTGAACCCGACGGAAAAGGTCGGCATAGAGACCTCCATGCGGCGTTCCGCTCTCGAGCGGAGCGGCGTCATGACCTCCTTCGCGCCGTAATCCCGCACGGGCAGCGCCTGCCTTGTCTTATGCGATACCTCTCCGGCGATAGCGCAAACCTCCGCCGCATCTACATCGCCTACAACGCACAAAACCATGTTTGCCGGGCAGTAAAACGCGCGGTGGCAGTCATAGAGCATCTCGGCGGTGATCCCTGCGATACTCTCAACCGTGCCTGCAATCGGCACACGAACGGGATGCTCGGCAAAGAGCGCGCCGAACAGCTCCTCCCCGACCCGCGACTCCGGGCTGTCTTCATACATGCGGATCTCCTGCGCAATGATGCCGCGCTCCTTTTCCACGCTTTCGTCCGTAAAATACGGCGTATGAACCATGCGCAGGAGGATTCGCAGATTCTCCGTAAACTGCTCCGTGCAGGAAAAATAGTACGCGGTCATGGCATAGCTCGTAAAGGCGTTCGGGCTGCCGCCGTATGCCGCGAAGAGATCCATTGCGTTCTCCCCGGGCAAGTCAAACATCTTGTGCTCCAAATAGTGCGCAATGCCGTCCGGCACGCGTTTTTCTTCCCCATCCAGCGCAAATTTTGTGTCAATGGAGCCAAAATCGACCGCGAGGAAGGCATATTTCCGCGCAAAACCGCGCTTTTTTACAACACGGACAAGCAGTCCGTCGGGCAGGCGTTCTTCATAATAGCCTTCTCCGATCTTCGGGTAGTCCAAGTATCTCATGCCTGTTCTCCCTTCAGGAAATAGATCGTATCGAGCGTGAGCTTTCCCGCCGCACGCCGTAGATCGTCCACGCCAAGGCGCTCGATTTTTTCCATAAGCACGGGGTAGTCATCCCCCGGGCAGACCGCCATGCCGCAATAGAACTCATCCATCTGTGCGGGCGCATCCATTGCCGCAAGAAGCGCCGAGCGCATCTGCCTGCGCGCAGACTCCAGCTCCTCTGCGGAGATCACACCGTTTTTGCAGTCCTCCAGCTCATGCAGAATTGCCTGCTTCGCCGTCTCATAGTTTTCAAAAGCGATGCCCGAGGAGATCAGCATCACGCCCTTGAATTTTTCAATGCTTGAACCGGCATAATAACACAGCGACAGCTTCTCCCGCACATTGACAAACAGCTTGCTTGTCATTCCCGCGCCGAGAACCGTATTGAGCAGCAGCAGCGCGGGATAGTCGGGATCCGCTACGGTAATGCCCGTGCGCAAGCCCATGACCAGATTTCCCTGCGTGACATCCATCGTCTCGGCACACTCGCGAACCGCCTTCGCGCTGCGCACGACCTGCGTTCCGTAGGGCGCAAACGCCATCTTCTCTCTTCCGGCAAATACCGGTGCAAACAACTCCGCAGCCTCCCGGGCCGTGCGTCTGCCGGAGTAAAAGAGCTCAACGCGGGAGGTTGCTAATACCGTCTGATAGTGCGCCCAAAGGGCTTCCGGCGTGATGGCGCGCACTTCCTCTGCCGTACCGAGGCGCGGCACACCGTATGCCTCCTCGGCGCACATCGTTTGCAGCAGTTTGGCGGCGGCATAGCTCCGCTTATCGTTCATGTTCGCCTCGATGGCGTTGATCAGATTTTGCTTTTCTCCCGCGACGCAGCTTGCGCAAAACACGCCGTTTTCCGTCAGCGGGTGGTAAAGCACCTCGCGCAGAAACTCCGTCATCGGCGCGAAGACACTCTCGTTGTTCGGCAAAAACGCATCCTCGATAAAATCTGCGTAAAAGCCGAGCAGCTTGACCTCGCCCTTGCGCCGCACCAATGTGCCGAAGGTCGCGCCGTACAGCTCGTCCAAATGTACAGATATGCTGCGGATATTCGGGTATTTTTCCGTGGCGCGCAGCAAAACACTCGGCAGCAGTGCGTCCAAAGCCGCCGTCTGCGCTGTATGTTGGCGCAGAAAATTCACGCTGAAGCATGCCGTTTTGAATTTATCCGTCTGCATCGCGCGCAGGCATACGCCGGGCGCAAGCTCGATTTGATTCATCATTGTCTTCATCCTTTCATTTCTTCCATTATACACTATTTTTTGAAAAATAAAAGAGGCAATAAATTTCTGCTTGTTATTCTCTGCGGAATCCTGTAGAATAGAGAAAACAAGGGAAGCGCTGAACAAATCTGCAAGAGCGGTCGGCGAGAGATTTTGTTGCAAATCGAGGTTGGAAGACCGCAGGAATACTTTGTGTATTTCAAGGTTTTCCAACCGAAAAGTTGCGGCAAAAGATCCGCCGAGCGCCGCAGCCGATTTGTTCAGAGGTCCCCAAGAACAGGAGATTTTTTCACAATGCAATGGATTGAAGTAACCGTCCGCACCGCCTCGGCAGGGATCGAGCTGCTATGCGCAGAGCTGACCGACGCAGGCTTTGACAGCCTTGTGATCGACGACTGCGAGGAGTTTGCGGATTTTTTGGAAGAATCGAAGGACTATTGGGACTATGTGGACGAGGCTCTGGCAAAGAAGATGCAGGATCGCTCCCAGGTGCGGCTCTATCTTTCCGAAGACACCGCACAGGAGGAGCTTGCCGCGCTCCGGACGCTTTTGCTGGAGCTGCCTGCCCGTTATCCCGCCTGCGATTTCGGCGCGCTCACCATCGCGCTGGAAAATGTGCCGCAGGAGGATTGGGAGAACTCTTGGAAAAAGAATTATCGTCCTTTGCCCGTCGGGGAGCGTCTTTTGGTCGTGCCGCAGTGGATGACCGTAGACGATCTCGGCGGTCGCCTTCCCATCTATCTTGACCTCGGGCTGACCTTCGGCACGGGTGAGCACGCCTCGACCCAAATGTGTATGCACGCGCTGGAAGCGCTGGTCAAGGGCGGAGAACGCGTTGCCGATTTAGGCAGCGGCAGCGGCATTCTTTCTATCTGTGCGCTGCGCTTGGGCGCGGCAAGCGCTGTCGGCGTGGATGTCGATCCTGCCGCAGAGCATATTGCCCGGGAGAATGCCGCCCGCAACGGCTTCGGCGCTGACCGTTTTCGTGCCTGCACGGGCAATGTCTTAAAGGACACCGCGCTGATGGATTCGCTCTGCATCGGCGGCTATGACATTGTCTGCGCAAACATTGTCGCGGGCGTGATCGTCTCGCTTGTTCCCGTCGTTCCGCGCTTGCTCAAGCCGAACGGTGTGTTCCTCTGCTCCGGCATTCTCGATGCAAGGGAGGCAGAGGTGCGCCAAGCCATCGAGCAGGCAGGCTTAACGGTCCTTCGCCGGGAGCAGGTCGATCAATGGTGCTGCCTGCTGGCAAAATAATTCTTGAAAGGAGTGCAGACTATGCTGCGCATTCCCTACCGCAATAAGCTGCTGCTGAAAAAGCTCCTGCGCGTTGTGCTGATCATACTTGCGGCGCTGCTGGTTCTGAGCCTCGTGCTGCTCCTCTATTATGAGCCGTATATTGTTTACGACCGCGACGGCGCACATCTGCGTCTGTCCACCGACAGCGGGCAAGCTGCCGTCCCGGAAGCCGCACCGCGTCCGACAGTTGAAGATCCGCTGATCGTTTACGATACAAATGTTCCCACGCAAAAGTCCCTCGCAGAGACGGGCGGCTACTATATCACAACGGCGATGCTGCAAGACCCGGAAGCGGTATTCGACGCAGTGAAAAAGCTCGAGGAGCCGTGCGCCGTGATGATCGAGCTGAAAAGCATTTTCGGCAATTTTTACTATTCCACCGCGATCGGCGGCGCCCAAACGGCAGATGTCGATATTGCAACAATCGACCAACTGCTTACATATTTGGTCGATAAAGACTTTTATCTGATCGCCGTGATCCCCGCCTTCAGTGACCGCGCCTTTGCCTTAGAGAACCAATCCTGCGGTCTTCCCCTTTCCAGCGGCGCATTATGGATGGATGAATACGGCTGTTATTGGCTCGATCCCGCAAATGAGACCGTCAAGTCCTATCTGATGCAAATTGCCCGTGAGCTTTCCGGTATCGGCGTTCGCGAGGTCGTGTTCTCCGCATTCCGTTTTCCCGAGAGCAGCAGTATTGTCTACGCCTCCGATCAAACAAGCACGGATATTCTCCGGGAGACCGCTTCGGAGCTGACGAGCTTTTTCACCGGCAGCAATCTCATGATCTCCTTTGAGACGGAGGCCGCGGACTTCCCCGCCGATGCCTGCAAGGGAAGACTCTATATTCCGAATGTTGACGGCTCGCAGGTTGAACGCTATGTGCAGCTCTACGGCAAAACCGAAAGCTTGGCAGAGCTTGTCTTCCTCGCCGCCTCCCGCGACACCCGCTTCGAAAGCCAGGCCGTCCTGCGCCCCCTCCTGAGCGAATGACCGATTTCTCCCCCACGCACCCGTAGGGCGGGGCATGTCCCCGCTGCGTGCAGGAACTGCAACTGTGTACCAACCAACGGTACGAGATTGCCACGACCAGTGTGCGCACCGGTCTCGCAATGACAGATGGAGGAACCCCTCCCGTGTCATTGCGAGGAGCGCAGCGACGCGGCAATCTCGTGCAGGAACTACCGGCTGCATGCAATCTCCTCCTGTACCGCCGAGCTGCGGTGCAGGGGTTTTTAAGAAATGTTCATTTGTCAATGATGTGAGACTGAGAAAAAGGCGAAAGCGTTCCAAG
>JAEDOK010000082.1 GCA_016302005.1 Oscillospiraceae bacterium
TGGACGAGGTGGACTCCATCCTCATCGACGAGGCGCGCACCCCGCTGATCATCTCGGGCAAGGGCGAGGAATCGACCAAGCTCTACGAGATGGCGGACTTCTTTGTCTCCACGCTGAAAAAGAAGGTCTTTGCCACCATCGACGAGAAGCAGGAGCAGGACGATCTCGACTGCGATTACTACATTGACGAGAAAGCGCGCACCGCCTCTTTGACCGCCAGCGGCATTGCCAAGGCAGAGAAGTATTTCAATGTGGAGAACTTAGCGGATATTGAGAATACCACCCTTTCTCACCACATTAACCAAGCTCTGCGCGCCCGCGGCATTATGAAGCGCGATATTGACTATGTTGTCAAGGACGGGCAGGTCATCATCGTTGATGAATTCACGGGTCGTCTGATGTATGGCAGACGCTATAACGAGGGGCTGCATCAGGCGATCGAGGCAAAGGAGGGCGTGTCCGTCGCCAGCGAGAACAAGACGCTTGCCACCATCACCTTCCAGAATTTCTTCCGCCTGTATGACAAGCTCTCCGGCATGACGGGTACGGCGCTGACCGAGGAGGAGGAATTCTCCGCGATCTACAAGCTTGACATTGTGGAGATCCCGACCAACAAGCCCGTCGTCCGTATCGACCATAACGATGTTGTCTATAAAACCGAGGCGGGCAAATTCCGCGCAGTCATTGAGCAGATCAAGCAGTGCCACGAGAAGGGGCAGCCCGTGCTGGTCGGTACGATCTCCATCGAGAAATCGGAGTTGCTGTCCAAGATGCTCAGGCGCGAGGGCGTGCAGCACACCGTCCTGAACGCGAAGCACCACGAGCGCGAGGCGGAGATCGTCGCGCAGGCGGGTAAATTCGGCGCGGTCACGATCTCCACAAACATGGCAGGCCGCGGCACGGATATCATGCTCGGCGGCAACGCGGAATATATGGCGCTGTCCGATTTGCGTAAACAGGGCATTGCAGACGAGCTGATCGCAGAGGCAAATTCCTATGCCGAGACGGATGACCCGGAGGTACTTGCCGTCCGCGCCGCGTTCAAGGAGGCTTATACCCGCCACAAGCTCGATGTCGATGCCGAAGCGGAGCGGGTACGCGCGGCCGGCGGTCTGTTCATCGTCGGCACCGAACGCCACGAGTCCCGCCGTATCGACAATCAGCTTCGCGGCCGTTCCGGCAGACAGGGCGACCCCGGCGAGACACGCTTCTTCCTCTCGCTGGAGGATGATGTCATGCGTCTGTTCGGCTCCGAGCGCATTATGAACATGATGAATTCCCTCGGCGTGGACGAGGATACGCCGATTGACGCCAAGATGCTCACCGGCGCAATCGAAAACGCCCAGAAGACCGTGGAAAGCCGCAACTTCCAAGCCCGAAAGAATGTGCTGGAATACGACGATGTCATGAACACGCAGCGTACCGTGATCTACGAGCAGCGTCAAAAGGTACTTGACGGCGAGGATCTCTCGCAGACCATCGAGTCCATGATGCACCACGTCATTGACACTGAGGTGGAGGATGCCTTCGGTGCCGAGGAGGGCAAGCCCATTGAAACTCTGACCGCAAAATTTGAAGGCATCTATTTCCCGAAGGGCGCGTTTGCACCGGCAGAGGACGTCACGAAAGAGCAAGCCTGCGAGCAGCTTTACGAGCTTTTCCGTCAAACTTACGCCAAGCGCGAGGAGGAATTCGGCGCGGAGCGTATGCGTGAGATCGAACGCATCATCCTCTTGCGCGTCGTGGACGAATACTGGATGGATAACATCGACGCGATGGACGACCTCAAGCAGGGCATCCGTCTGCGTGCCTACGGGCAGACCGACCCCGTCATCGCTTATAAGCGCGAGGGCTTCGTCATGTTCGACGGAATGATCAACGCCATTCGTGAGGAGACCGTCCGCCGCCTCTTTACCTTCCGTCTGAAGACGAATGAGGAGGTGCGCCGCCAGCAGGTCGCTAAAATCACCGGCACGGGCGGTGCGGACAAGACCGTGAAAAAGCAGCCCGTGAAGAAGGTCAAGATCGGCGCGAACGACCCCTGCCCCTGCGGAAGCGGTAAAAAGTACAAATACTGCTGCCGCGATAAGGACGAGGCAAAGTGATGGGCTTTGAAACACGCCGTTCCGGCGATTTGGAATACCTGATTTCTCCCCTGCTCTCGGGCACACCCCACTGTTTTTCCACCCGCTTCGGCGGCGTAAGCGAGGGTGTGCTCGCCTCGCTGAATTTGGGCGTCCATCGCGGCGACGCGCCGAAAAACGTGTTGGAAAATTATCGTCGCTTGGGGGATGCCGTCGGCTTTGACCCGAAGCGCACCGTCTTTACCAAGCAGATCCATTCGGATATCGTGGAACGCGTCGGCGTGTCCGACTGCGGACGCGGTCTGATCGTCCCCGTGGAAAACGGCTGCGACGGGCTGGTCACGAATGAGCCGGAGGTCGTCCTGACCGTTTTTTCCGCCGATTGCACCCCGGTTCTGCTCTATGACCCCGTCGCCAAAGCAGTCGGTGCCGTCCATGCGGGCTGGCGCGGTACGGCAGCGGCAATCGCGGCAAGGGCGGTCGAGCGCATGACTGCGGAATTCGGCTCGAAGCCCGAAAATATCCGCGCCGCCATCGGTCCATGCATCTCACAGTGCTGCTTTGAAACGGATCGCGATGTTCCCGACGCCATGCAAAGCGCTTTCGGTGAGGATGCGAAACAGGCGATCCGCGAGGTCGGCAGTAAATATTATGTAAACCTAAAGACGCTCAATGCTCTTGCCCTAACCCGGGCGGGTGTGCGGCAGATCGACATTGCGGCGGAATGCACTGCCTGCGAGCCGGAGCGTTTCTGGTCGCACCGCAGGGTCGGCAACCGCCGCGGCTCCCTTGCCGCCATGATTCTTTTGCGAGGTGATACGCAGTGAAACGGACGCTTTTTCTCTGTTTAGCGCTCTTCCTCTTGCTTACCGCCTGCACGCGGCAAACGCAGACGTTCCCCACGGTTCCCGCCGCTGAGACGGAGCCGGAGCAGACGCAGGAGGCACCGCAGGAAGCTTCTGTGGAGGAGACTTTCGGGCTGGCATATCTGCCCGCTTACGGTCTGAATCCTTTTCAATGCACCGCGACCGTCAACCGCGCGCTGTTTTCCCTGCTGTATGAGAGCCTGTTCGTTGTCTCCAATCAGTACCGCGCCGAGCCGGTGCTCTGCGAAAGCTTCAAGGTAGCCGACGAGGGGAAAAACTATACCTTCACCCTTGTCAGCGGTGTGACCTTCTCTGACGGGGCGCCGCTGACCGCAGACGATGTCGCCGCCTCCGTGGAAGCGGCAAGGCAAAGTCCCATCTATGCAGCGCGGCTTTCGCACATTTCCTACTACACGGTCAACGAGGACGGAACCTTCTCCGTCTTTCTCGATACGCCCTATGAAAACTTCGCGCTGATGCTCGATGTCCCGATTGTCAAGGCGGAAACGGTGGAGAGTCAGACGCCGATTGGCAGCGGCTCTTACTGTCTGCGCGGTGCAACGCTGCAAAAGAATGCGCATTGGAAGCAGCTCACCTCGCCCATCCTCACCGCCGAGACGATCCCCTTAACCTCCTGCACCGATCCGAGCGAGCTGCGGGACACCTTTGAGTTCGGCACAACCGATCTGGTCTACTGCGACCCCAATTCCCCCGCCGCGGTCGGCTATCGCTGTGACTATGAGGTTTGGGAAGCCCCGACGACCGTGATGCACTATCTCGGCTTTAATCTCTACAGCGGCTATTTTGTCAACGACAAACTGCGGGCTGCGGTAACGCTCACGCTGGATCGTGAGGATATCGCCAATAAGGTTTACGGCGGCTTCGCGCAGGCAAGCGTTCTGCCCTGCTCTCCCTATTCGGATCTCTATGATACGCAGCTTGCCGAGGAGTACGACTATGCCCCCGCCGCCTTTGCGGCAGCGGTGAAGGAATCCGGCGTCACGACCTCGACAGATTATGTCGGATATGTCGGAACGCTGCTTGTCTGCTCCGAGGATCCGAAGCGCGTCGCCGCAGCGGACTACATCGCCGCTGTCTTGCAGAAAGCAGGCTTGCACATCACCGTCAACGCCGTCGATTATGACAGCTATCAAACCGCCCTGCAAACGGGAGATTTTGACCTCTATTACGGAGAGGTGCGCTTGACCGCAAACTTTGATCTGTCAGAGTTCTTTGAGGACTACGGCGCTCTGCAATACGGCTCCATTGCCTCCGGAGGTCTAAGCGCACTCTGCCTTGCAGCCTTGGAAAACTCAGGCAGCTTCTCGGAGCTTTGCGCGCAGCTCATGCAGCAGGCGCCGATCTGCCCCGTCGTGTTCAAGGGCTACGCCATCTACGTCACGCGCGGCGCGATTGCCTCGGTTACCCCTGCTGTGGACTATGTCTTCCATAGCGCCGCCACCGCACGCACCCTCGCCGACGCAGACCAAACCTACGCCGACACCGCCCCCGTCGAGCCGCCCGCCGAATCAACTGATACCACAGACGAAACCGATTCTGCAACCGACGCCCCTCCGGAAGAATCCTCCGAAACGCCGTAACCCCCCGTAGGGCGGGGACATGTCCTGTTGGATCAGCGGCTCTGTCTGCGTGGGCAAAGCCCACTTGTCAGTCGCCTTGATCCTGCCACTCCTTCTTGCTCGCTTTCTCCGCCACAGGCGGCGCTCGCAAGCGTCCCCCCGCCGACCGCGTAAGCGGCAGACAGTACAAACGAACAGCCCTGTATGCAATTGGTAGTTCCTACACCGGCGGGGACATGTCCCCGCCCTACATTGGCCGTCTCGTTTATCGTGGTACGTTCTCGCGGGCGGATTGCGAGGCACGCGGTTGCACATAATCAAAAAGATGAGACTGCAAGAAAGCTCTCTTGCAGTCTCATTTATTATGCAGCATTATTTCGTTACTGCCTACATTTCGCCCGCATAGCCGGAATGCAGTTTCTTTCCCTTGCAAGCTGGGAGATCATTCGTTGTTCTCCTCAATAGCAGTCCCACCAGTATAGGACATCGGAGAAATCACACGCCTTCAGCTTCTCGTGCGGGATCAGGAAGTTGCATATGCCGGCATCGCCGAACTCGATGCGGGTGTCTCCGTGATAGACGCTGTCGATTTTGAGCAGGGTTGTATCGTATCTATGCAAGCACTCCTTTGCGGCGCGCGGGTCGTCCTGCGTAAAGTCCGCGTAGCCGCCCACGGCATGACCGCGCACATTGAAGCGTTCGTTTAGCGTCGTCTCCTCCTCCGCTGTCAGCTCGTCATTTCCGCGTCTTTCGAAGAATTCACGGAAGCGGTAGTCCATCAGCGGCATTGCGTTCTCCTCGCGGCGGAAGGTGCAGTAATAGCATCCCTTCACAGGGAACTCGTCATTGCTCGGCGTTTCGTTTTGCCATTCCAAGCCCTCATTGGTTTCGTTGTAGAGCACGCGGAAGTTTTTTTGTTCCGTCGGATTCTGATATTCTATCCCATAGGGTGTTTCCTCGGAAATATAAAATCGCAAAACGCCCTGCGTAGGAAAATCCAAGAAGCCGCCGAATTCCTCGCAAAACAGGGCGCAGAGCATCCGCATCGGTTTCCCCGTGCCGTCCGTGGGAGGTTCGCCCAAGGAGGGACCGCCAAAACGGCTCTTGCTGATCGGTTCCGTAGAAAGCTCGATCCGCAGACGCGGGGTCGTCGTATGTGTCTGCCACCATGCGTATTCTTCTTCCCTTTTGTCCTTTTCAGAAAAAGCCATTGATATCTCCTTTGCTTCTAACAAGCTCAACTCGCTGCAAGCAGCTCTGTCAACAGATCGGTATGCTATTCAAATATTATTGTGGAATGATTCTGCCATTGTTCTACGCTGTTCTTGAATATACGGTAACGAGCAGAGCTTTTCCTGCACCTGCGCAACATTCAAAAGCTGTGTGTTATTGCTGTTGAATTCCCGCAGCAAGTTTCTATGCGGTTCGCCCTCGCAGAAATATTTATCGTAATTCAGATCCCGTTTATCGCACGGAACGCGGTAGAAATTCCCGAGGTCGATCGCGTGGGCGCACTCCTCATTCGTCAGCAGCGTTTCGTACATCTTCTCGCCGTGTCTGACGCCGATCACGCGGATCTCATGGTTGGGCGCAAACAGCCCCGTCACCGCCTTTGCCATCGTCTCAATGGTACAGGCGGGCGCTTTCTGCACGAGAATGTCGCCGGAAACGCCCTGTTCAAAGGCGAACAGCACCAAATCTACCGCTTCATCCAACGACATGATAAAGCGCGTCATCGTCGGCTCGGTGATCGTGATCGGCACGCCCGCCTTGATCTGCTCGATCCACAGCGGGATCACGCTGCCCCGCGAACACATGACATTACCGTAGCGTGTGCAGCAGATCTTTGTCCGCTCCGGACTGACCGTGCGGCTCTTTGCAACGATCACCTTTTCCATCATCGCTTTGGAAATTCCCATGGCATTGACAGGATACGCAGCCTTGTCCGTGGACAGACAGATCACCGTTTTTACGCCCTCGTCAATGGCGGCGGAGAGCAGATTTTCCGTACCGAGGACATTCGTCCGCACCGCCTCGATCGGAAAAAACTCGCACGACGGCACCTGCTTCAATGCGGCGGCATGGAAGATATAATCCACGCCATGCAGAGCATTCTTGATCGACGCAGGCTCACGCACATCTCCGATAAAAAACTTGATTTTCTGCGCGTTCTGCGGCATCCTCGCCTGAAATTCATGGCGCATATCGTCCTGCTTTTTCTCGTCACGGGAAAAAATGCGGATTTCCCCGATATCGGTATTTAAGAATCGGTGCAGCACGGCATTTCCGAACGAGCCGGTGCCGCCCGTGATCAGCAGGGTTTTATTTTCAAACATCGTTCCCATCTTTGCTTTCCTCATTGTCTGCGCGGCAGGTAGTAGTCGTCCGCCTCGCGGAAATACGGGCAAATGCCCTTACGATAGGTTTGGATGCGGTACCATTCATCCTCGTCAATGTCCTGCGAGCAATAGTACTCGTCCGTCTCCTCGTCGTAGTTATAATTCCAGCAATCCTCACAGTTCGGCATAGGCGCTCTCCTTAACGGAATACATTCCCGTCTGCATCCAGTACCTCGACGCGGCGGCATTTGGCAAAGTCCGGCATAGCCTCCGGCGCATACCGCTCAATGGCGGAGACGAGCAGCATCGGATTGAGCGCCGGATTCTGGGCGCAGACGACGCAGCGCAGCCGAAGCTCCCGCTTGCCCGCGATAAGCTCGCAGCTTTTCAGCATCGGACGGATATCCGTCTCCTCCATGCCGCGCTTTGTGCGCTTTTCCACCAGCAGCTCCTTTGCGGAGAGACATGCCGCAATCTGCTTTACCACGTTCTCCGGCACTCCCGCGTCGTGTCTGAGCGTCAGCTCCGCCTGCAAATGGGTCAGCTCCTTTGCCTTTCGGGCGCTTTCGTAAACACGCAACACACGCACGCCCTCCGGCAGCACCGCGTTCATCTCCTCAGGTGTCAACTGTAAGTCGGTGTCCAATTCGTATTCCATGATCTCGCACCCACTCTCAACGCCCACGCTCAGGGGCAGCAGCATCGAGACATAGGCGTGCGGCGTGAAACCCTGGGAATGGTGCAGGATCACGCCCGCCCGTCGGAATGCCCGCTGCATCAGGCGCATCGTGTCCAAATGCGACATCCAGATCGCCG
>JAEDOK010000083.1 GCA_016302005.1 Oscillospiraceae bacterium
GCTTCCCTAAAACTTTAGAAAGTAGCTTCGTCGGCGGAACATAGGGCACGACGACTCGGCGTGCCGTCCGCGAAGCGGCAGACGGTATAAACGAACGAGCTTGTACGCACTCGGTAGTTCCTACACCGGGCGGCTGATAGCCGCCCCTACGGCGAGAGCGCAGTCCACGGTCGTAGGGCACGACGACCTCGGCGTGCCGTCCGCGAAGCGGCAGACGGTACAGGGGAACAGGTTTGTACGAAGTCGGTAGTTCCTGCACCGGGCGGCTGATAGCCGCCCCTACGGCGTGAACTGCAAAATTTCTTGTAGGGGCGGATATCATCCGCCCGTGTTTCTGATCCGCGCGGAGCGCTCCGACACTACCCGCTTTTCACGATTCAGCCGCCCTCTTCGCGGTAGAGCAGCAGAGAGAACCATGTCACGACATTGCCCCCGTAGAGGTAGTCGATGCCGTGCTTTTCCGCCAGCGCGGTCACAATGATGCCGTGGCTCTCGACGCAGGGGTACATCTGCTCCGGGTGGCGGCAAGGCGCGTTCGGATAGCTGCATTCCTTGCAGATCGCGCAGGAATCCGTCGAAAGCCCCATAACCTCCAAGCCCTGCGCCCGAAGAAGCGCCGCCGCCTCGCGGGTGAGCGCCTCGTGGGCCGGACGGGTGGCAAGGGTCTGCTCCATGTCCGCGATATCCTCAACCTCGGTCAGCGTCACCAAAAGCAGCCCCTCAGGATACCGGAGGCAGCGTGCCTTGCACTCCCCCACCGTGCCCACCGCGGGAGGGCAAGCCCATGTTTTTCCGCAGCGCGGGCATTCCGTCTCGCAGACCCTGCGGATGCGTTCGGAGAATTCCAGCTCCTCCGTCCGAAAAAATTCATACTGCGCCAGCGGAAGCTCCGCAAGCTGCCGCTCCAAAAGTGCGCGGTCCATCCTATGCCTCCTCCTTGAGATAGAGCAGGTCATACGCCACCGGCGTGCAGAACAGGCGGCGAATTTCGTCCGCGTCCTTTGTCTGCCCGAGAATCCACATCAGCTTTGCCACGGCTGCCTCTGTGGTCATGTCGTAGGCTTCCAGCAGATGCAGGTCGTTTTTGAGGTGGAAGCCCACATCATAGACCGCCAAATTGCTGCCCTCGTTCTGCACCTGCGTGGTCATGACAATGGTCTTGCCCTCGTCAATGGCGCGGCGGAGCACATCGAAGAAGCCGCTGCCCTGATACGAGGGCAGACCGCCCACGCCGTAGCTCTCGACGATCACCGCGTCGTTGTGCGCCAAAAGGTAGGACAGCAGTCCGCAGTCCGCGCCCGGGATCATCTTCATCAGCCCGACGCGCGTGTTCAGGCGGTCATAAAACCGCGGCTGCGGCAGCGAAGCGGGACGGATATATTCCATTAAAAAGCCGTTTTGCAGCACGGCAAGCAGAGGATAGTTGATGCTCGAAAACGCCTGCAGGCTCGTCGTCCTTGTCTTGCGGGCGCGGGTGCCGAGAATGACCCGCCCGTTAAACACCAGCAGCACGCCGCACAGCTTGGACACCGCCACCCGAAACGCGTCTGCGAGATTCGTTTTGGAGTCGGTATTTTCAAAGAGGATCGGCTTCTGCGCCCCCGTTAAAACAATGGGCTTCGGGGAATACTGGATCAGATAGGACAGCGCCGCGGCGGTGTAAGCCATGGTATCCGTGCCGTGGGCGATCACAAAGCCGTCAAATTCGTCGAAGGACGCTTGAATTTCCTTCGCAAGCGTCAGCCAGTGGGCGGGCGTGATGTTCGTTGAGTCAATGGAAAAGAGCTGACGGCAGGTCACCTCGCACATGTTCGAGATCTCCGGCACATTTTCCACAAGCTGTTCGCTCGTCAAAGCCGGCGTCAATCCGCTGTGTGTCATCTCCGAAGCGATCGTCCCGCCCGTGCCGAGCATTAAAACCTTCTTCATAGCAGCCTCCGGGGAGTGTTGTTTTAGGGAATCGTGAATGGTAAACAGGTGGCGGTCTGTGGGAAGCCTGTTTTGGCTAAGGGCTAAGAGTGAATGGTGAAGAACTGTGGTGTGCTCCGCACGATTTAAAAAATGTGGATCGGCTGCCCTCTTTGTCATTGCGAGACCGGTGCGCACACTACCCGCAAGGGGTACGCCGCATCCGTAACGCTCCTTCGTCGCGAACGGCTGCGCAGTGGTCGTGGCAATCTCAGGCTGTAGGTTTGTATGCAGTCGATAGTTCCTGCACCCGGCGGCTGATAGCCGCCCCTACGGCGTAAACTGCGAGATTTCTCGTAGGGGCGGCTATTAGCCGCCCGCGTTTTTAATCCGCGCGGAGCGCTCCGACACTATTCACTATTCACTCTTCACTGCTTCTGTCTTAGTATATCACATTTCGCTAATGCAGGCAACGAGAAAGGTTGACAAATGCGAAAATCGGCAATAAAATGGAAAGAGAAACGAGATCGATTCGGAGGTGAGGTCCATGCTGTCCGTGGTCATTCCTGCCTATTGCGAGCAGGAGATGGTGCCGGTCGCAGCGGCGCAGATCACTGCTTTGCTTACGCAGGAGAATATCCCCCATGAGCTGTTTTTTGTGGATGACGGCTCCAAGGATGCCACATGGGCGCAGATCGAGGCGGCGGCAAAGCAGCACGAAACGGTGCGCGGCGTGCGCTTTTCCAGGAATTTCGGCAAGGAGGCGGCGATCTTTGCCGGCTTGCAGCACGCCAAGGGCGACTGCGTGGCGGTGATCGACTGCGATTTACAGCATCCGCCCGAAAAGCTGATCGAGATGTACCGCCTGTGGGAGCAGGGCGTCGAGGTGGTCGAGGGCGTCAAGTCCGACCGCGGCAAGGAAAACGTGCTGCACCGGCTGTCCGCCAAGCTGTTTTATTCCCTCATCAGCCGCGCAACGAAGGTGGATATGTCCCGCGCCTCCGATTTTAAGCTGCTCGACCGCAAGGCGGTGAATGTGATTTTGACCATGCGGGAAAAGCGGGCGTTCTTCCGCGCCCTGTCTTCCTGGGTCGGCTTCCGCACGGCGGAGGTCAGCTATGAGGTGCGGGAGCGAACGGCGGGGGAATCGAAGTGGTCAACCTGGTCGCTGATGAAATACGCCGTGTCCAACATCACCGCCTTTACCGCGCTGCCGCTGCACCTTGTCACGGTCTTCGGCATACTGACGCTGCTGGTCTCTCTGGTGATGGGCGTGATCGCGCTGGTGCAGAAGTTTATGGGCATCGCGCTGGGCGGCTTCACCACGGTCATCATCCTGCTGCTGTTCCTCGGCAGCCTGATCATGCTCAGCCTCGGGATCATCGGCTATTATCTCGGCAATATCTACGAGGAGATCAAGGATCGCCCCCGCTACATCGTGGCGGACACCTGCGGCGAGGGAACAAAACAATAACGGAAAATCCCCCGAAAATGACGCATAGATCATTTTCGGGGGATCGTTTGCTTCTGTAGGGCGGGGACATGTCCTGTTGAATCAGCGGCTCTGTCTGCGCGGGCGAAGCCCGCTTGCCAATCGCCTTGATTCTGCCACTCCTTCTTGCTCGCTTTCTCCGCCACAGGCGGCGCTCGCAAGCGTCCCCCCGCCGACCGCGAAGCGGCAGACGGTACAGACGAACAGGTTTGTACGCATTTGGTAGTTCCTGCACCCGGGCGGATACTATCCGCCCCTACGGCATAGCCTCCGATGTGTCTCGTAGGGCGGCCATCAGCCGCCCGTGGGTACGGGGAGCGGGTTTGTACGCACTCGGTAGTTCCTGCACCGGCGCGCCCAGTGGTCTGCGCAGCCGTTCGCGAGGGACGAGCGTTACGGATGCGGCGTACCCCTCTGCGGGTGCGCGCCGACCGCGAAGCGGCAGACGGTACAAACGAACAAGCTTGTACGCACTCGGTAGTCCCTGCACGCGGGCGGATACTATCCGCCCCTACGGCATAGCCTCCGATGCGTCTCGTAGGGGCGGCTATCAGCCGCCCGTGGGTACGGGGAGCGGGTTTGTACGCAGTCGGCCGTTCCTGCGCCGGCGCGCTGCCCGGATCTGCGCTGTTATCTGTTCTTTCGGATTAACACGCATTTTTCGATATAATCCCGAAAAGCGTTGACCAGGTTTCGCTCGTCTATCACGAACGCCGTGCCGGGTGCGTCCGTCTTGGTCATTACAACGCCCGTATCCTCCTTGACATAGAGGATCATATTGTCCGCAAGCCCGCTGACAAAACAGAGCTTCAGGTTTTCATATTCCCTTTCCATTTGCTTCAGACCGGCGATGTGCGCGAGATATTGCTCCCTTGTGTAAGAGATGCTGCCGCCTGAAAACCATCCGCGCACAGACGGACGGAGCAGCTCCGGCTTGCGCAGGGCGCACTCCGGATCCTTCAGAACCAGCGTGAGGCGCTGCTTTTTTATGTTTTTCTCAAACATGCAACGGCTCCGCTTCCACCGGGAGAGCAGCGCTTCCTCTCCGGATCGCTCCGACAGTGCCGGAACCAGTTTTTCCGGCATGGAAAAAAGCGGCGGCGTCGCGCAGCAGAGATATGCGCTTGCGGCGGCTGCAAAGAGACCTTCGGTCGCTTCTCGGAACGGCTCTGCATCATTCCCGGTAAAAATACGCATCAGCGGGCGGCACAGGGCAAGGTAGCGGGCAAATTCTGCCAGCAGCGCATCCAAAGCCCCCCTGTCTGTGATGAACAGATTCAGCATACCTTCTGTTTCCTGCCGCACGGAGGATGCCGCAACCGCCGCCGTGTTCGGGGCAATGAACAGGGTCCGCTGAAACAGTCCGTCTCTGAGCCGCGGGTAGCAATACGGCTCTATCATCCCCGTCATATACATCGGGATCCACCCGCTAACGGCCTCCAGCATCTCATTCATATCGCGGGAGACCGTGTGAATGATCCTCACCCGATTCCCCTTCAGGAGCACCTTTGTGAAAAGCTCTGCCCAGCGGGCGGAAAAAGCAGCATCTTCATAGAGCCACGCCATGTTTTCGTCGGAAAACAGCAGCAGCGTCTGAGGCTTCTCCTCCTGCAAGATCGCGGTAAGGAGCTGCTCCACAGCCCTTCGTTTTCCTGCGTTGCCGAATAGATATGCCGCGTATTTCTGCGGAGTCTCCCCGGTGAAAGCGTCTGCCGGAGCCGCGACCCGCCTTGCAGCGAGACAGGAAAAGTCGGAGATCAGCCTGCCCGTCACCGCCAAGGTATCCCTCTCCTGCTCCAAAAGCCACCGTTCCAGATATGACACCGCGGTTTCCGGGGCAGCAAGCGCGGCGCTGCCGATACCGGTCAGCTTTTGCAGGGCATTGATCTGATAGTCCTTCCCGATATGCTTCATCAGGTAACGGCACATATCTGCCAAATACTCGTGCCTTTTCGGCAGCGGTCTTGCGCCGGAGCGCAGCCGCCCGATATAGGAGGGGTTCATGTTCACATTCCTGCCCAAAAGGCTGTTGGAGACCTCCGCAATATTCATCAGGGCATCAAATCTCTCAGCGAACATACTTACCACTCCCGGTCTTTTTGCTGATTATACCATATCGTTCATCGCATCTCAACAGAATTGGCACAAATCGTGCCAAAAAATCGGCACGGTCATCTTTGTAAAGCCTATGGCTTATGCCGCGCCGAATGTTACTATATAAGATAGAACAGTCCAACGATAGCAAGGGAGGAAAAAGACACATGCATTACCGGAAATTTCTGATCATCCCGCTCCTGTGCATCCTGTTCTTCTGCGCAGCCTGCGGAGCAAAGGACCTGCCTCCGGACAGCAGCATGCCGGAGCCGGAGCCCCATGACGGTGTGTTTACATCCGAATACGGGACCATGACCTTTGACGGCGACGGCGAGAGCGTCACATTTGATTTTACGCCGGAGCTGGCAGAGGCAGCCGGGCTTCCGACGGGAGAGCAGACCGGCTCCTACGTATTCCTGTTCCAACACGGACAGTGGCGCTATGACAAAGCGGAGTCCTTCCGTATCTCCGTTTCGGACGCATCCTATGATTTCGTCAATGTTTTTACCTTGACGGATGAAAACACCATTGCGCTTCAGTCCCCCCTGAACGTCGGAGAGACGATCCTGTTCAAAAAAGGAGAAAACTGACGATGGGGACGAATATCCAAAAGGGTGATGACGGCACATATCGTTGGGTCTATGAGTTCAATATGCTGAAAAATCCGATCATCCTGCTGACGGTGCTGAAGCTATTTCTGTTTGTACTGCTGGGGATGTGGATCATTTTCGGGATATTCAGGATCGGGAACGATGGCTTCGTCGGCGCATTTGTTGCGCAGACAAAGGCATTGCTGATCCCCGGGGCGATCCTGTTTGGATTGTCCGTCCTGGGATATATCATCCTTGCCTGTCTTTACGGGTGGAAATACTGCGTCCTGTTTGAGATGAACGAAAGAGGGATCCGCCACATTCAGATGGAGAAGCAGTTTAAAAAGGCGCAGGCGCTCGGCTGGCTGGCGGCGGCGGTCGGAGCGGCTGCGGGAAACCCCGGCGCTACAGGCGCGGGACTTCTCGCAGCAGCGAAAAATGAGCAGACGACGGAGTTCGGCAAAGTAAAACGCCTGCGTACCTACAAAGTGTTCCACACGATCAAGCTGGATTCCCCCCTGGATCACAATCAGATCTATGCGGAACCGGAGGACTACGATTTTGTTCTGGACTACATCTCCAAGCGGATCCCCGGAAAAAAAGCGGGGCATTGAGGCAGCGCAGGCGCATACAAACACACGGCAGCAGGGAACGCACCCCGCGCCGTGTGTTTGTTTTTGCGGATGGCTCGAAGGTGTAATACGGAGAGGCTGCCCCATTTGTCATTGCGAGGAGCGCAGCGACGCGGTAGCGCAGCCGTTCGCGAGGAACGAGCGTTACGGATGCGGCATACCCCTTGCGGGTGCAATCTTGCGCAGGAAGTAGCAAGTGCGTACAAACCTACAGCCGGAGATTGCCACGACCGGTGTGCGCACCGGTCTCGCAATGACAGTTTACGGCAGCCTCTCCGTGTCTTGGGATCCGCGCGGAGCGCTCACTATTCACTATTCTCTGTTCACTATTCACTGCCCCCCGAAAGGCTCTTCAAGGATGCCGGCACTACACCATAAAAAAACGGTGCGTCCGGTTGGGGACGCACCGTTTTGTTGGAAAATCCGTTGATCAATACATGCCGCCCATGCCGCCTGCGTTGGCTGCCGCTGCGGCTGCCGCGTCGGCTGCGGGATCGGGCTTATCCGCGACGAGGGATTCCGTCGTCAGGACGCACGCGCCGATGGACGCGGCGTTCTCCAAAGCGGTTCTCGTGACCTTCGTCGGATCGACGATGCCGCTGGGGATCATGTCGCAATACTCTGCGGTGTAGGCGTTGTAGCCGTAGCCGACCTTGTCGCTGTTCTTGATGCGCTCGAAGACGACGGAGCCGTCTACGCCGGCGTTCTCCGCGATCTGGCGGATCGGTGCCTGCAGTGCCTTGGCAATGATGGAAGCGCCGGTCTTCTCGTCGCCGCTCAGCTCGGAGACGAGCTTCTCAACGGCAGGGATCGCGTTGACAAACGCCGTGCCGCCGCCTGCGACGATGCCTTCCTCGACTGCCGCACGGGTGGCGTTCAAAGCGTCCTCCACGCGGAGCTTCTGCTCCTTCATGGCAACCTCGGTCTGTGCGCCGACGCGGATGAC
>JAEDOK010000084.1 GCA_016302005.1 Oscillospiraceae bacterium
AAAAGACAAGAGCGGAGGTTTTGCGCCTCCGCTCTCTCTGTCATACGGTCTTTTTTCGTTCTTCGTCGAATTTGTCTACCAGCTGCACGAGCATAAGAGACAGGACGTTTATATCCTCCGACGCGCCGCTGCTTGTGTCGTCCTCAATGAGTTTGTCGAGGGCGTGTGTTGTTGCTCTGATCTTCAAGAACAGGTCTTCGCATTCACTGTTAAACACGGGCTTTCCTCCTTATATATAGTTGTAGCCGAACGGCTACACGTATAATTATAGCAAGGGAAAAACCGTTTGTCTCGTGACTTACTAAAGAGTAAGCAAGTTCTACGGAATAGACAACGAGGGCAAAAAAGAACATACGGCAGAATAGGCAAAAAAACGGAAAAAAGCACCTGAAATCAATAAAAATCTTACCGAAAAGTAATCCGATATTTTAGAGAGTAGGGCTGTCCGCAGACTGTCCGCAGACTGTCCGCAGACTGTCCACGGACGCGCAATCGCTATTTCTTGTCGGCTACTATTTGGATACTAAAGATACCAAACGATGCGAGACAGTAGCTATTTTTTCATAACGGCAGTATGCCGAAACACCTTGAAATACGGGCATTTAAAGACATTATAAAACGCCTTATCACGGCAAAAATACCATTGGTAAGGATGAGGTCTCCAGTTCGAATCTGGATAGCAGCTCCACTTTTAGACCTGAAATCGTAAGATTTCGGGTCTTTTTCTGCGTTTTTATAACTTTTTGCTGTTTTAATGAAACTGCTTGTACCACATTTGTACTCAATGAACCATTTCACTATGTGTTTATGCTTGTATGCCTCGATGAAATTGCAAATGCGATTAAGGAACGCATAAAAAGAAAAAGAGAGCAGTCTGTTAGCCACAAGGGCCCATGGCAACCATGAGTTGGCGCCAAACGCAACTGCTCTAAAAATTAGTATAGCAGACCTTCTTAAGATTGTCAACGCAACAAATCTAACAGATGCAATAAAATCTGACGGATACAATACTATGTGATTGAAAGAAACAATACCAAGAGATCAGCGACTTCTCCGTTGTCTGGGAGCCCCGCAACGCGGGGAAGCGTTGGTATGGCGTCGAAGCCAGTGACCGCCGCCGCTGAACATCTTGGTATTGGAATTAATGTATCACAGCTATCTGATTCTGTCAAGTGGAGAAGTTTCAGTTTGGACTGAAATGCATGAAGCAATATGGTTGAGAACAAGTGACAAATGAGTGCCGTCCGCGGGTGCGGGAGATGGTAAGGATGTACACTTTGGTGCGCACTTGGTAGTTCCTACACCGGCGGGGACATGTCCCCGCCCTACAAACGGTTTCGTTGTATGAGGGTCAGAGAAAACTCTTGTGATGCGCGGAACAGGGAAGTGTTTGCCGGGATCCCTGCAATTTCAGAGACAGAGTGGAGAGTTGACGGCTGGATGGGTTTGTGTTAGAATGAACACGAAATGACTTCATTTGTCTGCTTTTGTGCAAAAGAGAGGAGTGCTTTGTATGCGAGGCATTAAGACGACAAAATCCAGATTGCGGAGTCGGATCTTTACCGAGGTCGCGCGGCTTGCTTTTGAGGGGTGGGACGCGAAAAAGTTTGAGAATCTGCCTTATAAGATCATCCCCGGGGAGATGGCGCAGTACCGCGACAGCGTGTTTGTCGAGCGGGAGGTTGTTGCGGAGCGTTTGCGTGCGGCGATGGGGTTATCCCTGCGGAAGTTTTGCAGTTACTCTTCCGTCCGTCACGGGATCGACGCGAGCTTGATCGACGAAAAATACTATGAGCCGCCGCTGATCGACATTATTAAATTCGCCTGCAACCGCTGTGACGAGAACAGAGTTTTTGTGACCAATGCCTGTCAGAATTGCCTGGAGCATCCCTGTATGGAGGTCTGCCCGAAAAAGGCGGTGAGTATCCGCAAGGGCGGCGCATTCATTGACGAGGAGAAATGCGTCAAGTGCGGACTTTGCGTGAATGCCTGCGATTATCATGCCATCGTCAAGCATGAGCGGCCCTGCGCGAAGGTCTGCGGCATGAATGCCATCCGTTCCGACGAGTACGGCAGGGCGGAGATCGACCATGACAAATGCGTTTCCTGCGGGATGTGCCTTGTGAGCTGCCCCTTCGGCGCGATCATCGACAAAAGCCAGATCTTTCAGACGATCACTGCACTCAAGAGCGACACGCCGGTTTATGCCGCCATTGCGCCGGCGTTTGCGGGACAATTCGGCAATGTGACCACGGGTCAGATCCGCACGGCGTTCCGCGAGCTTGGCTTTGCCGATGTTGTGGAGGTCGCTGTCGGTGCGGATCTCTGTACGATCGAGGAGGCGAAGGATTTCCTGGAAAAGGTGCCGTCGGAGCAGCCGTTCATGGCGACCTCCTGCTGTCCCGCTTGGTCAGTGATGGCAAAAAAGCTGTTTCCGGAGTTTGCGCCCTATATCTCCATGGCGCTGACGCCGATGGTGCTGACAGGGAGACTCATCAAAAAGCAGCATCCTGAATGCAAGGTGGTCTTTGTCGGACCCTGCGCGGCGAAAAAGTTAGAAGCAAGCCGCCACTCCGTCCGCAGCGATGTGGACTTTGTTCTGACCTTTGAGGAATTTGCCTCGATTTTAGAGGCGAAGGAGCTTGTGATCTCGGAATGCGCCGAAAGTGAGCCGCTTTGCGCGGCGAGTGGGGACGGGCTGCGCTTTGCCGTCAGCGGCGGCGTTGCCGGTGCGGTCGAGAATGCGATCCGTGCGATCGAGCCGGAACGGACGGTCATGACCGCGCGTGCCGAGGGACTTCCGAATTGTAAAAAGATGCTGCAGCTTGCAAAGGCGGGGAAGTATGACGGCTTCCTTTTGGAGGGCATGGCTTGCCCCGGCGGCTGTGTGGCAGGCGCTGGCGTGATCGCGCCGATCCGCAAATCGACCGACGCGGTCGGAAAGCTGGCACAGGCTGCGCCCTTGCAGCATGCAAATGAATCTCCCTTCTGCGGCGTGCTGGACAGCTTGGAGAAAAGCGTATAAGGAGCGGAAAACATGAAGCTTTTGGTCGTAATAGATATGCAGAATGACTTTGTCACGGGCGTCCTCGGTACGAAGGAGGCGCAGGAGATCCTGCCCCTTGTGAATGAGAAAATTGCACAGGCGCAGCGGGTGATCTATACCCTGGACACACACGGGGAGGGCTATCTTTCTACGCAGGAGGGACGGAAGCTGCCCGTTGTGCATTGCATCAGAGGAACTTGGGGACACGCGCTTGCCGACGGGCTGCTCGTCAAAGACGGAAGTGAGAAGATCGAGAAACCGACCTTCGGTTCTGTCACGCTCGGTGAGACAGTGCGCGGGATGTTGGAACGCGCTGAGATCGACAGCGTGGAGCTGATCGGCGTGTGTACGGACATTTGTGTGATCTCCAACGCGATGCTGCTCAAGGCGTATTGCACGGAGCTGCCCGTCTCGGTAGACGCAAGCTGCTGCGCAGGCGTCACGCCGCAGAGCCATGAAACAGCGCTGAACGCTATGCAAGCCTGTCAGATAGCCATTGAATCATAAGCAACGCCCCGCCGACGGCGGGGCGTTGCTTATTTGAGGAAAGGGGTTGTTCCTGCCTTCCTATGAAACCACTTGTAGGGCGGGGACATGTCCCCGCCGCGTGCAGGAACTACCGACTGCGTAAAAACCTTCAGCCGGAGATTGCCGCGTCGCTGCGCTCCTCGCAATGACAGGGAAAGGCTGCCCTCTGTGTCATTGCGATACCCCAACGGGGTCGTGGCTGCGCAGCCGTTCGCGACGGAGGAGCGTTACGGATGCGGCGTGCCCCCTGCGCAGCCGTTCGCGACGAAGGAGCGCTACGGATGCGGCGTGCCCCTTGCGGGTATTGCGGGTGCGATCTCGTGCAGGAACCACCAACTGCGTACAAACTTGTTCGTCTGTACCGCCAGGCGCTGATAGCCGCCCCTACGAAATATATCCAGCCAACGCCGTAGGGGCGGATACCATCCGCTCGTGCAGGAACTACCGACTGCGTGCAGATTTGTTCGCCTTTCCTGTCTGCCGCTTCGCGGTCGGCGGGGGGACGCTTGCGAGCGCCGCCTGTGGCGGAGAAAGCGAGCAAGAAGGAGTGGCAGAATCAAGGCGACTGACAAGTGGGCTTTGCCCACGCAGACAGAGCCGCTGATTCAACAGGACATGTCCCCGCCCTACAAAGGTGTTAATGGGTTCGGGAAGCTCTGAATAAATCCACAAGAGCGGTCAGCGAGAGATTTTGCCGCAGTTGATTTGTTCAGAGGTTCCTTAGGTTGCGAAATCGTAGGGTGTGGTCTGATAGACGAAGTAGTTCAGCCAGTTGGAGAAGAGCAGGTTTGCGTGACCGCGCCATGTGACAAGGGGCGGCTGCGTGTCGTCGTCGTTCGGGAAATAGTTTTTCGGCACAGCGATGGGCAGACCGAGCGCCTTGTCCCGCTCGTATTCGCGCTTGAGCGTGTCGGGGTCGTACTCGGAGTGACCGGTCAGAAACACCTGCCGCCCGCCGGCGGTGAAGACGGCGTAAATGCCTGCCTCCTCGGAGCTTGCAATGATCTTCAGCTCCGGCACGCGCTCAATGTCCTCGCGGAGGATGGTGGTATGCCGCGAGTGCGGCGCCATGAATACATCGTCAAAGCCCCGCAGCAGGATGGGATGCTTGTATTCCACGCGGTGCGGAAACACACCGAAGAGCTTTTGGGGCAGGGGGTATTTGGGAACGCCGTAGTGGTAGTAAAGCCCTGCCTGTGCGCCCCAGCAGATATGCAGGGTGCTGTGGACATTGGTCTTGCTCCACTCCATGATTTGGCAAAGCTCGTCCCAGTACTCGACCTCCTCAAAGGGCATCAGCTCGACGGGCGCGCCGGTAATCACCATGCCGTCATAGCGGCGGTCCCTGATCTCGTCGAAGGTCTTATAAAAGGTGAACAGATGCTCCGCTGAGACATGTTTTGCGATATGCGATTTTGTGTGCATGAATTCCAAATGCACTTGCAGGGGGGTGTTGCCCAAAAGACGCGCGAACTGCGTTTCGGTGTCGATCTTCGTCGGCATGAGGTTGAGGATCAGAATCTCCAGCGGACGGATGTCCTGCGTGACGGCGCGGGTCTCCGTCATGACGAAGATGTTTTCGCTTTGCAGTGTCGCGGTGGCGGGCAGATCGTTGGGTATTTTGATGGGCATTTCGAAATGCTCCTTTGCGTGATATTATACGGCTTCCAGCGCCTGCGCGATGTCGGCGATCAGGTCATCGGCGTTTTCCAAACCGCAGCTCAGACGCACTAAATCGGGGGAGACGCCTGCGGCGGCAAGCTCCTGATCGTTCATCTGGCGGTGCGTCGTGCCTGCCGGATGCAGGCAGCAGGTGCGGGCGTCGGCGACATGGGTTTCAATGGCGGCGAGCTGCAAATGCTCCATGAAGCGCGCTGCCGCCTCGCGTCCGCCCTTCACGCCGAAGGAGATCACGCCGCAGGAGCCGTTGGGCATATACTTTTTTGCGCGCTCGTAGTATTTGTCGCCGGGCAGACCGCAATAGCTGACCCATGCGATCTTCTCATGTGCTTGCAGGTATTCCGCGACCTTTTGCGCGGTTTGGCAGTGCTGACGCATCCGCACGGGCAGACTCTCTAAGCCGAGGTTGGTCAAGAAAGCGTTCTGTGGGGACTGCACGGAGCCGAAATCGCGCATGAGCTGGGCGGTCGCTTTGGTGATGAACGCTCCCTCCTTGCCGAAACGCTCCACATAGACGACACCGTGGTAGCTGTCGTCCGGCGTACACAGACCGGGGAATTTGTCGGGATACTGCCCCCAGTCGAATTTGCCGCCGTCCACGATGCAGCCGCCGAGGGCTGTGGCGTGACCGTCGATGTATTTGGTGGTGGAATGGGTCACGATGTCCGCGCCCCACTCCAAGGGACGGCAGTTGACGGGCGTGGCGAAGGTGTTGTCCACGATCAGCGGAACGCCGTGGGCGTGGGCGGCTTTGGCGAATTTCTCAATGTCCAGCACCGTCAGCGCGGGATTGGCGATCGTCTCGCCGAAGACAGCCTTGGTGTTCGGACGGAAGGCAGCGTTCAGCTCCTCCTCGGAGCAATCGGGATCGACAAAGGTGAATTCCACGCCCATGCGCTTCATCGTGACGGCGAAGAGGTTATAGCTGCCGCCGTAGATGGCGGAGGAGCTGACCACATGGTCGCCGTTGCCCGCGATATTAAAGACCGCGAAGAAGGTCGCCGCCTGACCGGAGCCTGTGAGCATTGCCGCCGTGCCGCCCTCCAAGGCGGCAATTTTTGCCGCGACAGCGTCGCAGGTCGGGTTGCTCAGGCGGGAGTAAAAATAGCCGTCGGATTCCAAATCGAAGAGCTTTGCCATTTCACTTGCGCTCTCGTAGCGGAAGGTGGTGCTTTGAATGATGGGGATTTGGCGCGGCTCGCCGTTTTTCGGCTGATAGCCTGCCTGAATACACAGTGTTTCGGGATGCAGGTTTTTATTCATAATTACACCTCATACGGTAAAAATAGAACAGGGAAGCGTTGAACCGATCCGCAGGAGCGTTCAGCGGATGGTTCAGAGATTCCCAACAAAAAAGGGCAGCACGAAGCCGCCCTTGCGATACGCAAAAATGCTACCGAAGGGCATAAAACGGCATAGAGACGGCGCGGCGGCTCAAAATCGCCGTATGCGTCATGCCGATCACGCCCCTTTCGCTGATTTGCTATTATTATAGTTGCATTCGAACGGAAAGTCAACCGAAAGGGGAACAATCTGTGTCGGTTTTATGAAATTTTCAAAATTGCCGTCCATTGACTTGCTTTTTTTTGAAAGCTGCGATATTATAAAGATAATCGGGAGAATTTGGATTTTCATCCGGAGGGCGAAAAACGATGCCGAAAAAGGTGTTCCGCGTGATGTATGCGCTCAATTATATCACGCAAGCGGCGTTCTGCCTGATCTGCCCGGCGGGACTGCTGATCCTCGGCGGCTGGTTCCTGACGAACCGCTGCGGCGTGGGAAAATGGGCGATGATCGTCTCGATCGTGCTCGGCGTCCTCTTCGGACTTTACAGCATGTTCAGCTTCATCCTGAAGACGATGGATCATATCGACCCGACGCAGGACAAAGGAGGCGGGAAGCGTGAATGAATCGAATCCAACCGCGCAGACGTTCCGTGATATCCTGCCTGTGATGCTCGGCGAGCTGCTGCTGACGGGCATCATGCTCGGTGTCTATGCACTGATCGGCCGGTTTTCCGTAAAGGTGCTTTGCGGTGCGCTGCTGGGCGCGGGTGCGGTGCTGCTCAACTTCTCCGTGATGATTTTTGCGCTGCTCAAGGCGGAAAAGCGCGGCAGTCCGGAAAAGGGGCAGCTCTATGTCAAGGCAACCTATGCGCTGCGGATGCTCCTACTGGCAGCCGTTTTAATCGTCGCTCTCAAGACGAAAGTGTTTGATCCGCTGGCAACGGCGCTGCCGCTGTGTTTTCAGCCTATTGCCGTGTGGCTGTTTGAGCTTTTTCGTAAGAAAGACCTGCTAACAAAAGTCAAGTAGGAATTTCAGAAATTTTGCAGCGCA